>QMPG01000065.1 GCA_003648455.1 Bacteroidota bacterium | reverse complement strand
TTGGGAATTTCATTAACCCCAAATTTGGGTATTACTAAATCGGGGTTTCCCGCTTTGCACCCCACTATCTATCACACATTCATACAATTCACTTCGTTTTTGTATGAATAAAGCGGGTTAAATGCCACATGCACAACTTACGGGTTACAAATCCATAAGAGCAGTGTTTTTTTTATAAATAGAACACTAATTAAACAAATACTCGCAGATAAAATCATTGTAAATCAGTATCATCAGCGTTATCTGTGTTCTATTATTAAAGTCTAAAAAACATTTAATATTGCTTCTAAAACTCTATTTCTATCATCATCTGTCATATTTGATCCAGAAGGTAAACATAAACCTATTTTAAACAATTCTTCAGAAACTCCATTACAATAAGCAGGGTACTCTTTAAAAATTGGCTGAATATGCATTGGTTTCCACAAAGGACGAGTTTCGATATTTTCTTTTTCCAGGCTTAATCGCACATCTTCGGTTGTTATTCCTTTAGTCTTATTTGGGTCAATCAAAATTGTTGTTAACCAATAGTTTGAGAAAGAACCTTCTGCTTCTGTAAAAACAGAAACTCCGGGAATTTGTTCTAAATTATCTTTATAGAATTGATGATTAGCTCTTCGTTGTGCAACTCTTTTATCAATAACTTGCATCTGTCCCCGACCTATTCCTGCAAGCACATTGCTCATGCGATAATTATAACCAATATGAGAATGTTGATAGTGTGGTGCCTTATCGCGAGCTTGGGTGGCAAGAAATCTTGCTTTCTCAATATATTCTGCATTATTTGAAACCAGAGCCCCGCCTCCGGAAGTAGTAATAATTTTATTTCCGTTAAAAGATAATACTCCAAACTCACCAAAAGAACCCAACTTTTTATTATGATAAGTACTACCTAAAGCTTCTGCAGCATCCTCAATAATAGGTATATCATATTTTTTTGATATAGAAATAATTTCATCCATTTTAGCAGGCATTCCATATAAATGAACTATTATTATTGCTTTTGGTTTCTTGCCTTTTGATATTCTGTCATTAATTGCTTTCTCTAATAATTCTGGAGACATGTTCCATGTATCAGGCTCACTATCAATAAAAATTGGTTTTGCTCCTACATAGGTTATTGGATTAACTGTTGCCGAGAATGTGAATGACTGTGCAAGAACTTCGTCGTCATGTTTAACTCCCAATAATATTAAAGCAAGATGTATTGCTGCAGTTCCGGAACTTAAAGCAGCTACACTATTAATATTTACATATTCTGCTAAATCATGTTCAAATCCATCTACATTTGGACCTAAAGGTGCAATCCAGTTAGTATCAAAAGCTTCGTTAACAAAATTAATTTCATTTCCGCTCATGTGTGGAGATGAAAGCCATATTTTTTTCTTCATTTATTTATATTTTTATCCCGAGTACTCGGGATTTAATTGTTTATCCTCATATTACTAATTGTTTGTCCACAAATTTCACGAATTTACACGGATTTTTTTTAATAAAATTTGCAACAAAAAAAATTATTTAGACTTCTCATCGTCCCAAAATAGCACAAGCGTCTCGCTTGTACTTTTATCAAAAAAAAAGTAAAAACCCCAAGGTACAAACGAGACGCTTGCATTACTGGAGATGAAAGCCATATTTTTTTCTTCATTTATTTATATTTTTATTCCGAGTACTCAGGATTTAATTGTTTATCCGCATATTACTAATTGTTTGTCCACAAATTTCACGAATTTACACGGATTTTTTTTAATAATAAAATTTGCAACAAAAAAATTATTTAGACTTCTCATCGTCCCAAAATAGCACAAGCGTCTCGCTTGTACTTTTATCAAAAAAAAAAGTAAAAACCCCAAGGTACAAACGAGACGCTTGCATTACTGGTGATGAAAGCCATATTTTTTTTTCATTTATTTATATTTTTATTCCGAGTACTCAGGATTTAATTGTTTGTCCACAAATTTCACGAATTTACACGGATTTTTTTTATAATAAAATTTACAACAAAAAAAATTATTTAGACTTCTCATCGTCCCAAAATAGCACAAGCGTCTCGCTTGTACTTTTATCAAAAAAAAAGTAAAAACCGCAAGGTACAAACGAGACACTTGCATTACTGGCGATGAGAGCCATATTTTTTTCTTCATTTATTTTAATTTCAATTTATAATTGCAATAACCACTTCCAAACCGGTTTTATTTCTATATTATAATTTTCAACAACTAATTGTTCTTCATCAGATTCCGTTAATATTAAACCTTTATTAAGATTATAAGTTTTTAAGGCATCAATTAATCCTTCTATTTCACGTTTTCTCGTTTCATCATTATAAATCGACCAACTTACTTGTATTGCTTCAACTATTTTGTTTTTTTCTTTAATCACAAAATCGCATTCTTTTTTACGATTATGATAATATATTTCTTTAGCCCTTCGTTTAAGTTCAATGAACACAATATTTTCGAGCAATCTTCCATTATCCTCATTGTAATAAAAACCTAATTCTCTGACTAAACCTACATCAATAAAATAAACTTTTTTTGGATTTTGTATTTGTTTTTTAACTGATACATCATATTTATTAATTAGAAAAAGTAAATAAGTATTTTGTAAATAGCTTAAATAATTTTTAACTGTTGTAGCATTTTTTACTCCAATTACTTTTGTTAAACTATTGTATGATATTAATTTTGATGTATTGCTCGCTATAAAATGCACCAATTCTAACAATTCTTTTTCGTTTGTTAAACCATTTCGTACCATAACATCGCGATACAAAATATTTTCGTAAAGCGATGTTAAATATTGCTTATTCCCTGATTGTAAATATGCAGGAAAACCACCTTTTAAGAAATATTCGTTAAACATTGCTTTTAATTCAGATTTTCCTTTTGTTTTATATATAATTTGTTTATTGTACTTATGTTTTCGTATTTGTAAAAATTCCTTAAACGAAAATGGAAATAACTCGTTTTGATAATAACGCCCTGTTAAATGAGTTCCTAATTCCCGACTAAGCATTGAGGCATTTGAACCTGTAATATAAATTTTGTTACCATAATCATGTAATCTACGAACAAAACGCTCCCATCCTTTTATATTTTGTATTTCGTCGAAATAAAAAGTTTTTTGTTCGCCGTATAATTCAATAAAAGTTTCGTATAATAATTGAAAATCATATATTGTAAAATTCACTAACCTGTCGTCGTCGAAATTCAAATAATAATCCGATTCTTTTAATTTTTGCCTTAACTCTAACAAAAAAGTTGATTTTCCGCATCTTCGTACACCTGAAAGTACAACAACTTGGTTATCTTCGTGCAATTCACTAAATCGTTTTATGTCAGTTGGTTTAAACTGAATATTATGTTGATCGAAAATAATTCTTTTTAATAATTCTTTGTCCATATTATGCCAATTTTATTTCCAATTTCCTGATAATTGTAAAATCAAGCAATGCCGACAGATAATCAAATATCAATAAAAAACAGAGAGAATCTATTGATAATTTTGATTACTAATCGGTATCACTCACAAATATACAAAAATTCTAATATGAATGCAAACTTTTTTAGCATAATTTCTATTTAGATTGTAAACTTTTATTACTAAGTTATTATTAATATCGCATACTTTTGTGAATTTGTTTGCATTGACAATAGAAACTTTAAGGCAAAATTTACAATGGCAATGCAATTATAGAAAAATTAATGTTCATTAAGTTGTTTGTTCTATTTTCTCAACAAAATATTTTAAATATTCTTTTATTTTTGATGTTAGATAATAGGGCAAATTTAGTAAATAAAACTGCTTACCTGTAATGGTTTTTGTTTTTTCTATTCTTATTTTTCCGGCATAAATTCTTACTGATAGATTATGCGGTGCTAAATCAATGAATTGATGCAATGAGCGTAATCGTCCTGTTGCTCCTGATTTAACCTCAATTGGAATAAGTTTGCCATCAAATGGTATTACAAAATCAACTTCGGCATTTGATTGTTTTTTTTCTCTTACCCAGAAATGTAAATCCTGTAATATTGACGGGAAAGCATATTTTAATTCTTGCGAAACAATATGTTCAGCAATTCTACCTTTATAAACTTTTTGAATATCATTAGAGTTGAAAATTTCTTGCTGTAAGCCGGCAAAATAGTTTACTAATCCGGTATCAAGTATTTGTAATTTGGGTGATTTTTTTGTGTCTGAAACAATTGGAAGTTGCGTATTTGTAGTTGGATATATTAGTTTAAGCAAGTGTGTTTTTTCGAGTATTGCCATTGTTTCGCCAATCTCACGTGATTTATAATTTGATTTTGCGAAACCGTTAAATTTTATCCTGTTACCTGCCTCAGAAAATGCGTTTTTTATTACAAAACGTATAATTTTTGCTTCTTTATTACTTTGGGCGTATTTTTCAACATCATCAAGATAAGAAACAATTAGACTTTCATATAAGCTATTAAGACTTACAATATCATTATTTTCAATATAGTTTTTTATAATATCAGGCATTCCGCCAATTAAAGAGTAAGTATTGAAGGTAGATAGAAGTTTATTGTGTGCATACTCAGGTAAAGGTATTTTATTCCACAGTTCAACAAGGTTTTTATTATTAATTGCCCATAAATATTCTTCAAAAGAAAAAGCTTGCAAAAACAAGTATTCAACTCTTCCTACAGGAAAACTAATATTTTTACTCATTAAAGTTTCAAGCAAAGAACCTGCTGCTATAACATATATATCCGGAGCCTTTTCGTAAAAATAACGCAATTGCTTAACAGCTTCGGCAGAATTCTGAATTTCATCAATGAATATAAGTGTGTTTTTTATTTTTTTTTCCTTTTGTTTAATAAAAAATATAGCTGATAAAAGATTTTCAAAAGAATAGTTTTGTTCAAAAATTTGTTTGTCCTCAGTTTCTTCTAAGTTAAGATATATGTATTGTTTAAAATTCTCTGAAAAATTATTAACAAGTGTTGTCTTCCCAACTTGTCTCGCACCTCTTAAAATTAGAGGTTTACGTTCTTTTTTTTTCGACCATTTTATAAGATATTCTATAGCTTTCCGATTATACATTGCACAAAGTAAGGGTTAATTACATAGATTTATAACACAAAGTAAGGGATAATTTTTAATATAAACAAAATAAAGTAAGTGATAATTCTAATGTGAAACAATATTATTAAAATCATAACAGTTCACATGTTTACACTATTGAGTCCACTCCGAAAAGTAGAAAAAACACGTCATTGCGAGGAACGAAGCAATCTATAACTTTGTAATTCAACATATTGAGATTGCTTCTCCGCCAGCTGGCGGATCGCAATGACGAAAAACACTTTTCGGAGTGGGCTCAATATTAGCAGTTATAATAAATTTAACTTTTACAATTTGTCATTTACTTCTTGTCATTCAGTTCTCATTTAATTTTCTTTGGACATCTATTATAATTAAAAGTCTGATTAATCAATCCAAATAAATAATTGAGACTACTCCAAAAACTAAAGTTATCAATTTATAGCCACTTAGCGGATTTATAACAAACTGACGTACAGATTTATAGCTTCAAATCTTTTTGTAAAGTTAATCGCTTAGTGGCTTTTCGAAGTGGACTCATCTGCTAAGCTGTGAACGCTTACTAAAAATTATTTCAAAAACTCATCTTTCAATTGTTTTCTCAATACTGTATAAATAATTATTTTAATATCAAGCCAAAACGACCAATTTTTCATATAAGCTTTATTTATTCTTACTTTATCGGGAAATATTACTTCGTCATTATACTTTATTGGATTTTCAACTTTCGACAATAATTCTTCTTCATTAACATATTTTAAACTTGCCGGTCCTGTTAATCCCGGTTTTAAATCTAAAATAATTCTATCATCACCTGATAATTTATCAGCATAACCGGGCACATCAGGTCTGGTTCCAACAAAACTCATGTCACCTCTAATTATATTCATTAATTCAGGAAGTTCATCTATTTTACTTTTTCGTAAAAAATGCCCTAATTTTGATATTCTTTCAAGTTCTGATGCAGAAACAGATACTTTAGACTTTGCTTTATTCATAGTTCTGAATTTATAAAGTCTAAACATTTTACCATTTTGACCTATTCGATGTTGAGAATATAAAACCGGCCATCCCATATTTATTAAAACGGCAAAAGCAACAAGAAGTAAAACGGGAAGTAAAATAATAAACAATATTACTGCCATTATATAATCGAAAGACTCCTTAATAAACCTACTTCCGGGTTTATTAATATTCGGAATTTTTAGTTCTGTAATTTCTTCATAGCGTATTAAAAATGAAAGAGAAAACAGAAATAAAAATATTGGGACACTAAAAAGACTATTACCACTAAAAAAGATGAATAATAAACTGGTGAACAACATTAGTGAATAAAGAGGATTCTTTTTAAAATATATAACTCCATAGTATATTGACAAAACAAGAAATAGCAATGCAAAAACAGCACCAACTATACCGGAATATAAAAGAGCCGAAAAAATCGGATTATGAGGGTAAAGCAATTTTGTTTTATCATTATTAAATTTTTCGCCAAATTTCTCCAAATAGTCAAATCCGTTACCGAAAAATTTATTAATGATTGGTTCTTTTTTATAAAGCTCAATTGCATATTCCCATTTATCGAAATGAAAAGCATTAAGTGTTAAATCATAAGTATTGTTCTGAAAAACATAAACACGTTTAGTAAACTGCTTATATATTTCATTTGTTTTTAAATTATTAGTTTTTAAAAATAAAAATGACAGCACAAAAAACACTAATAATAAACGTGTATTCTTACTAAAATTAATTATGCTTTGATTTTTTGTGTTAAAAATAACAAAAAACTGGATTCCAATTATTACTAAAATAATAATGATAAGAATAAATATTGCTCTATATGAAAAAGAAAATAGAATATTCGCAGTTAACAATAAAACGAATAATTGATATAATAATTTTTTATAAACTCTCTGTTGTTTAATTAAATATGGTATTAAACTAACAATGCCAAGAAATGAAAAGAGGGCGTAAAAATTTTTATCGGTGTTAAAAGCTGTGCCGTAAGGTGAATTTGTAAATATATCAACACCTAAAATATTTAATAGGAACTTTGACAAACCCAAAAAAGCAACAACTATTGAAAGGCAGCTAATTACTACTGTCAACTTATTAAAAAAGTGTAAAAACAAATTGCTCTGCTTACTTCTATGAACAAAGATAAAGAGATAGAATAATAAAATAATATTTAAAAGAAATTCAAATACATCTCTAACACAAAAGATATAAGTTTTTTGAGTATTTATAATACCAATTGAATAAAAAAAAGCTAGAATAATAAGAGGAGTATATACTTTTAAGAACTCGAATAAGATTTTTTTATTAATAAAGAATTTTTTATAATTAATTAGAAATAAAATTGTAAGAATAGAAAATGAAATAATTAATGGGTATTTCATATATGGCAAAACCATACGGAGGAACCAAAAAGATATTGTTGTGATAAATATTAAATAAAAATATTTCAAGCAATATTGTTGGTCTTTTTTCACATTAGTTTTATTTAGATTTATTATACATAATTCTCCTCAAATATATTTAAATTAATAAGAATTTTTAAGTATAATAAATTAGTTATTCTGTTTGTATCTATATTTAGGGAAAAATTCTACTTTTTCAAAATCCAAAATAGACATATTAATTTTTCTTCTAAAAATATCTAAAAGATCAAAATATTGATTTTTCATTATTATTTTTTTGCCAACATAAAAATTCAAAGGATCTGATTTTGAAAAATTTTTTTTATATCTAAATATACCATCATCTTTAGTATACCCACCACCTAGAATAAAATATTTTATTAAATTATGATTTGACCACTCTATTATTTTATGTTTCAAAATATTATTTGTTCGTAGGTGAATATATTCATCTAAAGAACCTCCTAAAAAAGAATAAGAATAATACTTGCTATAAATTACAAGCTCTGAGGCAACTATTCGATCTTGATAAATAGAATGAAATAAAATTGCATTATTCTTTAAATATTTAGCAATATCTTCAAAAAAATTAATATCAAAATAATAATATTTAAGAGCATTATTTTTTTTCATTGTTTCTTGGTAGATTACATAAAATTCTTCCAAGTATTTAAAATCTTTATCAATAATAACATTAACTTCATTTTTTATTGCGGTTCGAATATTTTTACGGACAGATCTATTATATTCTCTTTCGATAACATCAATGCTTTTTCTAGTATCTACAATAACTACATCATTTGTGTTTTTTAATTCTCCATTAAACAGTTTTGGATTCGAATCAAATAAATGAAACCTTATAAATTCACTAACAATATTATTATTTATACAATAATCTTCAAAATCCTTATAAAAAATTTCAGTTGAAATGGTGCTACTTTTACACAAAGCACCACCGTATCCATAAGGTGTAATAATATCAAATAATTGAGTACTTTCAATCTCTCTAATAAAATATGGGAATATTAAAAAATCTTTATCATTATTATATACGATAGCAATTTGACTTTTACCATCACCATTATTCTCAAATACTTTTAAATACTCTGGCAAATAATAAACATCAATATCATCATTGCTTTTAACAATTTTCTGCCAAAGTTTGAAATCATTATATATTATATTCATAATTAATTTTACTTTATAAGTGTAATATTTTATTCATTCTGATAGATTTAACAATTGGGTTAATACCAGAAATGCGTTCTTTTCCTATATATAAAAAATATGCTTTACTTTTTTCGACCATTTGCATCAATTCTCTATTCTTTAATAAATTTATATTCTTTATTCTATAAAAAAAATTATTAAAAATAGGAATTTCTTCAATTTTATCATTTGAAATAATCTTTACAAAGGAAGCTTTTGTTCCCTCTTTCATTTTAGAAAAAACATATGGTTTATAATCGGGTGTAAAAACATACCAATTAATTATATTTTTTTTTACAAATTCATTTTTCTGATAAAAAGAAATTGCGTTTGTATTAAATTCAAAAACATCTAATTCAAATTTACTTAATCCAATAGATTTACCCCACTTTTCACCTTCTTTAATTAATAATCCTCCACCGTTTAATCCTCTGTATTTTCTTTCAATATAAATATTGTTTAAGAATAAAGTATCTTTTTCATAATTCAAAAAATGTGCAAAACCACAAATTTCATTATTTGATTTTAATATTATTATTAAATCTTTATTAAGGAGTTTTTTTAAATATTCTATATAACTATTATATTGATAAAATGTAAATCTTAATAAATCTTGCGGAAAATTTCTTTTAAGAATTTCATGAACAAATTGAATATCTGCACTTTGGGCTAATTCTACTCTAAGATTATTTTTCAGCTCTTTCAACATCTAAATCTTCCATTAAATTATTTGGTACTAAAGCAACATCTTCTCTTTTTATAACCTTTAATAAAGTATAGTAAGCAATTTTTAAATCTAAATACATTGAAATATTATCTACATAATATACATCTAACGATAATCTCTCATTCCAATTTAAAGTATTTCTTCCCTTTATTTGTGCATAACCAGAAATGCCTGGCTTTACATTATGTCTTCTCTTTTCTTTATTGGTATAAAATGGCAAATATCTAACAAGTAAAGGTCGCGGTCCAATAAAAGACATTTCTCCTTTTAAAATATTAAATAATTGAGGTATTTCATCAATAGAGGTTTCTCTTATTATTTTCCCAATAAAAGTAAGTCGTTGATTATCTGGCAACAATTGTCCATCTTGGCCTCTTTTATCATTCATTGTTTTGAATTTGAATATAGTAAATATTTTATTGCCTTTCCCAACACGCTTTTGACGAAAAAATGGTTTACCTTTGTTAATAATACATAAAACAATTATTAATATAAAAAATATTGGTAGTAATGCAAATATTAAAATTATAGCAAATAAGATATCAAATATTGGTTTAATAAAATATTTATACATTTTTTAATTGATTTAATAATACTGTATTAAATTTAGTAAAAAGTTTTTTTCTGTCAAAAATATCATGAGCAAGAATATTGCTTTGCTTTCCCATTTGTTTCAACAAAACACGATTTTTATTTAATCTCAATAATTCATTGACTACAAAATCGAAATTCCTATTACTATCAATAATTCCACATTCATATTCTTTTATTAAATCAGCAACCCAACCATTATAATTATTAATTACAGGCAGCCCTGCTGCAATATAATCAAAAAATTTATTTGGAGAAGTTCCATATTGAAAAGCTCTAATATCAGCTAATAATTGCATACCCATATCGGCTTCATGTAAATAATTTACAAGATTCTTCTTTGGAACTGGGTTTAACATGAGAATATTATTTAATTCATGCTCTTTTACCTTTTGTTGCAGATAATTCTTTTTCCCTCCATCTCCAATTAAAACTATCTTAATATTGTTAATGTTTTTTTGTTTTAGCTTTATTCCTAAATCAATAACATAATCTAAACCATTAGCAATACCATGAGCTCCACTATATAATAAAACAAAATCGTCATCTGAAAATGGAAGTAATTGTCTTTTAATTGTCTGTTGTTTCGGGAAAAAGACATCAAAATCACAGCCATTAGGAATTATTGTTACACTTTCTTCAGGATAATTAGTTTTTATTATACCTTCTTTCATTCCCGGAGACAAAGCCACAATATGATTTGCTGAAGAATAAATCTTCTTCTCAAAATAAGATAATAATTTTATTATTATCTTATTTTTTAATATTCCCATAGCAATGGGTAATTCTGGCCATAAATCACGTACTTCAAATACAAATGGTTTTTTACTTATTCGCTTTTTAAATAACCCAATTATTCCAACAGTTAAAGGTGTTGAAGTTGCATAAATAATATCTATATCTTTTTGTTTCATCACAACAAAAAATGATATACACATAAATCTGATAAATGAATATATTCTTCTAATAAATGACATCTTACTAGAATACTTGTTTCTTATATAAATTACATCAATTCCATCTATTTGTTTTTTGTTAATATTTTTCTTGTAATTTCCATTGAAATCAGAAGTTAACATAGTAACTTGATTACCTTCTTCGACAAGACCTTTTGCGAACTCATACGATCTTGTTCCTAAACTTTGTTCTAGTGTTGTAAAATATTGATGAATATAAAGTACTTTCATATAATTTTATTGCTTGAAATATTTAAAGCGTTGTAATGAAATGGCAAAAGTAATAAAAATATAAAAAAAGGAACACTAAAAATACTGTTACCGCTAAAAAAAGAAAAAAAAGAAACAAGCAAAAACAAAAACAGCCATATTTTCATTACTCTATAATTTTTGATGTAAAAGAAAAAAGAAAAAAGAAAAAGGAATACAGTAAAAATAAAACCTAAAACTCCTGAGTATAACAAGCTTGACAATAATGGGTTATGAGGATAATCGTATCTTTTATTATTTTTGTAGAATTTTTCACCAAATTCTGACCTATAATCAAATCCATTTCCTATTATTTTTTTTACTATTTTTTTTTCTTTAAAAAGTGTAAGTGCATAAACCATCTTAACTTTTCTAGACGAAAAAAGATTTTTACGTGGAGTAATTGGCAGTGTTAATTTGGGCACTTTATTTTTATCTTTATCTCCACCTTTAATTTCTTTAAATAAATAATTTGAAGGATTATATATTTTTAATTTATTAGATAACAAACATTGATATGATACCTTAACTTCCTTTATTAATACTTCTGAAGATTTTAATGTATCACCTCCACTAACAATAAAAATAATATTTTGAGAAATCTTTGGAGTATACTTAAAGTTTACTTCATGCCAAATATTGTCAGCCTCCCATTCTTTAGGTACTCTAAAAGTTTTATACTCAACAGGTATAGTGCTTTTTAAGATTACTCTTAAATTTGGACTATATTTCAAAACAGAAATTAC
>QMPG01000064.1 GCA_003648455.1 Bacteroidota bacterium | reverse complement strand
TTCCCTGCCGTGGCACGGATATGCTGATTAATAAAAAACTGTCAATACCGACTCCACATTTATTTAAACGAGCCGTGCAACGGCTGTGGTTTATTTTGACTTGTAATTTCTCTCACTCTTTCAGAGTGATTGATGACTAATTACATCTATACTTGGGACGATGCCCCAAGTTAAGTTGTTATAGCCTTACATGCTATTAGCATTTAGATAAAAAAATAAATTTATACCTAATCAACCTGAATTTTAAAGTGACCCTAATTCATGCAATTTGCTTCGTTTTTGCATGAATAAAGCGGTTTAACTAATGTTTGCTTTCCTTGATTTTAAAAAATATATTGGACTTATCGCAATAGCAATAATCGAAACAATAATAAGGCTATTCCCTATTCCATATTTATCAGCAAAAAAACCTAATACCGGTGCAAAAATTGCTGCAAACAATGTCTTAACTTGCGATTCAAATGACAATATTGTTGCAAGTATTTTTTTATCTGTATTATCACTCAAAAATGCAATACCAATAGGTTTTCTAATGTTTTCGATTATTAATATAAAAATGAATAACACTATTGCAAGTACAATATATTTTGTATTATAAAACAATCCGCAAAAAATTCCCATTAAGAAGCCAATTATCAAACTAATATTTAAAATCTTAGTAAAATTCTTAAATAAGGATGAAATATTTCCTGAGTTTCGAGCTGCTACCGAAGTAATAATGTATATTACAAAGTATGATATACCCACAATGATTGAAATTTGCTGCTTATCATTAACTGCAAAAATAAAAGGTAATGACAGAGCAAAAGTTTGTAATATTGGTTGCAGATAATCTTTTGAAACTTTAAAAAATCCGCTATAAATCGACAAATTGGCTGTTATTTTTAAAATATAAATATTTCTTATTGAAGAGATAAATGTTTGAAACATATTTTTAAACTGCTGTTTTATTAAATCTATTTTAAACTCTTTCAAATCTCCATCTAACTCTTTAGGATAAGAAATCATTAACAATAAATCGAGGAAATAAGGTATAACAGAGAAGATAAAAATCACTCGAAAAGAGCCGGTATAAAAAACAATTGTAGCAGCAATTAATGAAGATATAGCCGAGCCAATTTGCGAAGCAGACCTTGTATGACCATAATAATAAACCTTTTGGTCTTCCCAATTTTTAATTTTTAGATATTCAAAAATCATTGCTTTATGTGTACCTGTGCGAAAAGCATCACCAAAAGCATAAAAGAAAATGGCTATCACAAATAAAAAATAATGTGTTGCAAAATAAAAAATAACAAAGGAAATTATATATGCAATAAAAGAAAAAATCATTGCTCTTCGTCGTCCTAAAGCGTCGGCAACAATGCCTGAAGGAATTTCAAGAATATTTACAAAAATTTCGCGGACTGTATAAATGGTTCCAATTTGCAGAAATGATAGACCTGTTTCTAAAAAAAACAGTAAAATAAATGCATCGAAGAGACGTAGGTTTTTTAAAAAACCGTATAAACAAAATTTATAATATTGTAAATCTTTGTTGAAATTTTGTTTGATATTTCTTTTATCATTTTTGATAAAACTAACCATAATAAGATTTTTTACCAATTTATTAAAAAAAAATTAAATAGTAATGGATTTGAATTAACCCGAAAAATTCATAATTTTTCTACGCTTAAGAATTACCAACAAATTTGGTGTTTTTAATAAGCCCAAATTTGGGTACTTCTAATGCGGGACTTACCGCTTTACTTTCCACTATCCATCGCTAATTCATGCAATTCACTTCGTTTTTACATGAATAAAGCGGATTAATATATAATCAAATCCATTACTAAAGATATTTCTTAATTTTGAGTAGCAAATTGAATTTCTTTCGTTGTTTGATTTCCTAATTTATCAACAGCTCTAATTTTTAGTAAAATGTTTGAATTGCCTTTAAATCCTGAAATTTTACCTTGATAAATTTTTTCGGCAGAACCATTTACAGAATAATAAATTCGATCGTAGGCAACTGTAGTGTTAGTAACAGAAAGATAAAGAGCAACTTGTGTTGGATATATATCAATTTGTTTACCATTAAATTCTTTTTTCCCAAAAGAACGTGTAGTAAAACGAGCAAAAATTTTAGGTCCTGTATTATCTATTGCAAATTTAATACTATCTGTAGATACATTACCTAATAAATCAACAGCACGTAGTTTAACTGTATATTTTTTACCTCTTCTGAAGTTTGAAATAAAGCGAGTATATACATTTTCTTTTGCACCATTTATTGAATAATAAATATTGTCGATTGGTACTTTTCTATCGGTAGCTGACAAGAAAAGAACAACTGCAGCAGGATAAACATCAATCATTTCATCATCAAAATTTTTCTTTCCTAAAGAAACAATACTAAAACGAGGGAAAATATCAGGACCGACATTATCTCCTGATAAATTAAATTTCAAAGTATTAGAATTGTTCACATTATCATATCCAATTATCTGCACACTATGTACTTTATCATCAGTTATTGAAAATGGTTTTGTATAAGGCTTTTCTGAGCTATTGTCTAATTTATAATTAAGCATATTTAACCCAGATTCAACATCTCTTGCTTTTAAGAATACTTTTGTATTCTTATTTACAAATGCAGTGTCGCTAATTTTAAAAAATTTCCCACGAAAATAATAGCTTAACTTTGGTCCTGATAAGTCAATATAAGATGTTTTATTTCTGGTACTTTGCTCAGATGCCACACTTCTATTATTAACATTATCAACAGCATAAGACTTAATTGATAGTGAACCGGAAACATTAGATAAATAGACTGGTTTTTCATATTTTTTATATTCACCATTATTAAGCGAATAATAAATCTCCTTAACATCTGCTTTGTTGTCAACGGCAGTTAGTTTTAATTGAGTTCTTCCTGAAGAATATTCTTTTCCATTATTAAGGAAACTATTACCTATAACTTCTTCGACTAAAATTGGGGAAGTTTTATCAAGATAGAATTCGTATTTTTTTTCAGGTTCTTTATTATTGACTTTATCATTTGCATAATAAGTAATTATATGCTCTCCTTCTTTAAGGTATTTTGCTAATATTGGATATTTATAAATTCTTTTAGTTCCGGAATCAATAGTGTAGTATATATTTGAAACTCCCGAAATATTATCAGTAGAACTTAATTTTATTTTTGAACGAGCAGAAATAATATTATTATATTTATCTCCAATAATCTCGATTTTAGTTTCCGGATAAGTTAAATCAATATTATATTCTTTAGTAATAACTTGTTCAACATTACCAACATTATCAACAGAGTAATATTTTAGTTTGTATTTTTTTTCTTTATCAAAAATAATTGGTTTTGAATATTGTATATAATCAGCACCATCAATAGAATAATAAGTAGACTGAACTCCTGACATTGCATCAGTTGCTGATAATGATATATTAACATTTCCTGTTAAGAAAACTTCATTATTATGAATATACTTTTTGGCCTCCCCAAATTTAATGTTTGTTCTAGGTGTGCGACTATCTGCATAGACTTCAAAAATAATGTCATGCAAAGGATAAACTATTTTTTTTGTTACAGTATCAACTTCTGATGGAGACCGAACGGTATTGTAACCTTCTGTATCAAAATACATTGGGTTTGAGAATTTTTTTGTTTCTTCACTTTTTAATAAATACGATTTTGCACCCTCTTCAGGAGAAGTTGCTATACGTAAATATACAGGCAAGGATTTATTAATATACATTCTGCCATTAGGCGAAATGTAGATACGTTTTTCTGCTTTTAACTGCTCCTGAGCATTTGTATTCATACAGAAAAAAATGATTATAAATAAAAAAGTATATTTTTTTAACATAATTGATATATTTAAATTGTTAATAAAGACATTAATAAAAAACTAGCCAACCTTAAAACCTATAACAAGAACATCATCAACTTGTTGATATTTAACGCCTTTCCACTCGTCAAATTTCTTTTCAAGAATATCTCTTTGTTCCTGCATTGGTTTATCATGAATTTCTAAAAGAATTTGTCGAAAATATTTGGGGAATAATTTTCTCCCATCATGACCACCAAATTGGTCGATGTAACCATCAGAGAATAAATAAAATATTGTAGGTGTATCTACTTTAATAGTGTGTTTGGTAAAAATACGTTCGTCTTCTTTTTGTTCTCCTCCAATACCCTTTCTATCTCCTTTAATCGTTTTCAATTCATTGTTTTGTATATAGACAACAGGGTTGTTTGCACCTGCAAATTCAACAACTTTTTCTTTTTCTTTAATAACACAAAGCGACATATCCATTCCATCTTTATTATCAGAATGTTCTTGTTTTAATGCGTAGCGCACTTCTTTATGTAATTCGTTGAGTATTAAATCTGCTTCAACAATTCCCCTGCTAATAATTTCGTTCAATATATTTATTCCAATCATTGACATAAATGCTCCAGGCACACCATGTCCTGTGCAGTCGACAGCTGAAACAATAAAATTATTCGAGCTTACCAGTTTATTAAAAGAACCTTCTTTTTTAATTTTATCAATTATTGATCTTTGATTTTTTATACTTGGGTTTGTTTCTGAAAACCAATAAAAATCACCACTTACAATGTCACGTGGTTTAAAAAATATAAAAGATTCAGGTAGTTTTCTTTTTAATTTTTCAACTCCGGGTAATAGAGCATCTTGAATACGCTGAGCATAATTAATGCTACGAGTAATATTTAAGTTTTGGAACTTAATGTGATTAAGAGCTCTTGATATTTCTAAGTTTGCTTGTTTTTTTTGTTTATATCCTCTGTAAACGACAAATGCAATTATACCAATAAGTACAAAGCCCACAATTAAAAACATTCTATAAATTGCTTCGGTTTTTAGTTGTGCTTTTTGTTCTTTAATTTTTAATTCTTTAATCTCTTTTTCTTTATTTAAAAGGACTATTTTCATTTGCCTTTCTTTGCTAATTTTTTTCTCTTTAAGCAATGAATTTTCTGTGTTTTTAAGTTCTGTTTCTTTTTCAGCCACAATTTTATATGCTTGCATTTTTACTTCTTGCATCTTTTTTTGATTTTCTTTTATTTGCTCATCTTGTATTTTTTTTTGAAAAGATGCATATAAATTAAAGTAATATGAAGCTTTTTTATCATCGCCAATTTTTTTATAATTTTCTGAGAGCATGCCGTAACAAGTTCTCATTAATTTAATATTATTATATTGTTTCGATATATCAAGTGCTTTTAAAATATAATTATTAGCTTCATCATAACGTTTTACTGTTACTAAAGGAACTGATAGATTAATTAAACAAACTGCAATATCTTCTTGATTATTAATAAGTTCGCAGATTTTTAAGCTTTTTCGAAAATACAAAATTGATGTTTCAAAATCACCTTTGTCTGAATAAATCATGCCTATATTTGTGTATATAGATTTTATTGCATTATTATTACCTATCTCAATGTTAATTACCAATGATTTATTAAAATAGTCTATAGATTTATCATAATTTCCCTGATCCCAATATAAAAAAGCAAGTTTGTTTAAATATCGAGCTTTTTCGACATTATTTCCTTCGCTTTCATACATTTCAATTTTTTGCAAATAATCGTTAATCTTCTCACTAGTTTGAGAAGATAACACTTTTGGGAATAAAAAAAATAATATTAAAAGGATTGGAATAATTATTTTTTTTATCAGTTTTATTTTATTGTATTTAATATTCATTTTTAAGTAAAAAGCTGTTTGGAAAATTATTATTCATTATAAAAATTTCATAATTTTTTCTACTAATTTGTCATTTTTTAAAGTTCTTGCTACAACACTATCTGCACCACTCTTTAAATACTTATCAATTACATTTTTAGAAAAATCATTCCCTGATTGAATAAAAATTATACATTTGTTATTTATTGATTTAATTTCTTTAATTACTTGGGTCTCATCAATTTTAGGTGTTTGTAAATCAAATATTACGAAGTCTATTTTCTTTTCTGTTTTACAGATATCGATTGCTTCTTCTGAAGTCATTGCCAATAAAACATTTGCATTATTCTTTTTTAATGTTAAGCATTGATTTTTTAAGCTATTTTTATTTTTATTAATAATGAGTATTGTATTATTTTTTAAATCTTTTATTTTCTTGTTTATAACCTTTTTCTTTAATATCCTTCTTCTTACCGGCAAATATGGTAAAGTAAAATACACACTTGTACCTTTCCCTATTTCTGAATCTATCCATATTTTACCGTTCATCAATTCAACAAGACTTTTTGATATTGCAAGACCAAGGCCTGTACCTCCGTATTTTCTTGTATTTGTCTCATCTATTTGTCTAAATCTATCAAAAATCATAAGTTGCTTATCTTTATCAATACCAATACCGGTATCTGAGACAAAAAATTTAATAATGCTATTATTTACTAATTCATAGCCAAACTCAATATATCCTTCCTTTGTAAACTTAATTGCATTTCCTATAAGGTTTATTAATATTTGTTTAAGTCTGTCACCATCAACAATCAATTTACTTTTCACATCATCGAAAGCCATATTGATTCTTAAATCTATCTTATGTTTCTTTTGTTTCAATAACTCTATTCTAAAAAATGAATACAAATCTAATAATAGTAAATTTAATGAGTATTCCGAATTGAAAATTTTTATTTGATTTGCTTCTATTTTAGAAATGTCAATAATGTCATCAATTAAATTCAATAACAACTTCCCATTCCTATTAATTATTTCAATATATTCTTTTTGTTTTGTTCCTTCAACCTTGTTTTCTTTCAACAAATCGCTAAAACCAAGAATACTATTCATAGGAGTACGAACCTCATGAGACATGTTTGCAAGAAATGTTGATTTTAATCTATCAGATTCTTCAGCTCGTTCTTTTGCTTTAATTAATTCATCTTCCAATCGTATTCTATGCAAAGCTATTGATGCTTGATATATAAATGTTTCAACTAATTCAACATCAGGTATAACATTGTTATATTTTGTTATAATAGTTACATTACCAAGTATTTTTCCTTTTTGTAAAAGACCAATGTTATATACTTTATTAATATTATATGGTTTAATAAATAATTGAATTGCTGTATTTAAAAAATTCTCTAATGAATTTTCTATTTGATATTTATCTAAAATATTAATTCTTTCAGTAAAAAAATAATTAATAAATTCCTTTTTGAAATAAAATGAATTATTAATTGGCTTTTCTCCTGTTATTCTAATTATTTTTTTTTCGAAATTTTCTAAACCCGATATATATTTAGTATAAAGTCTATTATCTTCTTTATTATAGAAACGAACAACGATTATGGCATCTTTAATTAATTGTTTTAACTTATCGCCTATAAAATTAAAAAAGTCATCTTTTTTTGATAGTTCTAAAAATTCTAATGCAGTATTGCTTAAAAAATTTTGTTTCTCCTGATATTCCTTTTCTTTTATTTCTGATAATTTTCGAGCAGTAATGTCTCTGCTATTAAGAACAATTCCATTTATGCTTTGATTATTTAATTTGTTTGTTATTATGCTTTCGACATAAACAAATTTTTTGTATTTATGTTTTGCACGGAAATCTATCTTAATAATTTTATCTGAATTATTTATTGATGAATAAAAAGCTTTTTGAAAAATTTCAATATCATCATCATAAACATAATCAAGTATTGAATTAGTTATCATCTCTTCGGGTTTGTAACCACAAATGTCTTTAGATAAAAAATTCTTAAACAATATTTTTCCTTCAATATCTAAAATAATAACAGAATCTGTTGAATTCTGAATAAGTGAACGATAACGTTCTTCGCTTTTCTTTAAATCTTGTTCTACTTTTTTTTGCTTAGAAATATCTTGCGCTACAGCTTGAATTTTTGTTAAATTACCTTCAATATCAAAAATGGGTGCTAATGAATATTTTAGATAAACTTCTTTCCCCCATTTTGAAGTATAAACACATTCAGAAGTAATTGGTTGTTTTGCTTTTATTGCTTTTTTTAAAACTTCTGAAATACCAGCTTGTTTAATAAATGGAAAAGTAAGCATATTAATAGAGCGTGTAGCTGAAATAGATGGGGAATCAAGTATTTTTATCATTGCAGGGTTAACATCAAGTATGTTTCCTCGAGTGTCAATTAATAATAAACCTACCGATGCATTCTGGAAAATAGTTCTATATCTTTCTTCATTTTCAATTAATGCTTGTTCAATTTGTTTACGATGTGTAATATCACGTATAGCAGTAATAACGTACACAACTTTGTTATTTTTAATAATAGGTGTTTTTACTGTTTCAGTAATAACTTTTTTGGAATTTACCCGTGTATTTTCTTCTGTATAAATTTGTTTGCCTGTTTCAAAAACTTTTTTATACTCATCATAGACCTGTTGTTGTAAAAAAGGAAAGACTTCTCTAATTGTTTTGCCTGCTATATCTGTCTCTAACTTTAATTTTCTACAATATTCAATAAATGCCTTATTAACAAGTATAATACGCAGGTCTTTATCAACAACATGAATATTTTCACTCAATGAATCTAAAGTAGTATTGTAAAACTCTTTTGCTTCCAGAATTTCTTTTTCAAATTGTTTTCGCTTCGTAATATCAAAAACAGTGCAAATAATTGAGGGTTTTCCTTGATACATCAAATGAGCACCGGAAAAGTCAACCCAAATATTGTCTCCTTTTTTATTTATGACAATAAATTCATAATGACTTGGATTTATTTCATGCTTTTGTCTCTCAATTCCTCTTGATTTAACTAATTCACGATAATCAGGATGAACCATATCCCAAAATGAGATGGAAGCAATATCTTTTTTGGCTAAACCTGAAATTTTATAGAATTGGTCATTTACATAAACAAATTTATTATCATGAATAATAAATATTGCAGCGGGTGCTGTTTCTGTTAATGTTCTGAATTTTTCTTCACTAAATTTTAGCTTGTTGTTTATATCTTCAAGGTTTTTAACTTTTTTTGTTTCCAAGTTATTTAGCTTATTTTCTAAGCTACTTATAATTTCTTTATATTCAATATTTTGCTTTAATAGCTCTTCCGCTGATGCTTTCATACGTGAATAATATATACTAAAGTCATTGTTAACTAACAATAAAAATTATTAATATTCTTCAATTTAAATCTCAATAAATAATTTTTATGTTCGATTATTGTTCTGTTTTAATCATGTTAAAAGGCAAATGAATAAGCATCTGGTAATCCTCGCCTATTTCAAGAATATCATCATCTTTGTAAAACCAATTTAAAACAATATCAAAACCTGCTTCATACATTTGTTCTAATACTTTAAGAATCTGTAAAATTGATTTTGACGAGCTTGTATTAAAATATTCAATATTAAAATTTACTGTGGTTTTTTGTTTTGGTTTTTTTTGATATTCCTTAATCCACTGAATTAATGGCGTGTAAAATTTTAAGGCATTCTCGGGTATTGATCTTCCACTAATCTCAATCAATCCTTTATTCACATCAAAATTTACTGTTGGAGTACTACTGTTCCCTTGAAAAAAAATATTTTGCATATTTTTAATTTTTAAATCAATTATTGTATGTAAATATAATAGAATTAATACAAAGAAAGAAATTGTATTTACTTTTTCTTTTCAAAAAAACTCTCATATCCGGGATACAACATTTTTGTTTTAGCAATTTCAGGTTTAAATAGATAGTATTGTATCTCTGCCTTTGCACAAATCACCCCATCAGAATCAAATAATTCCGCCTCCAAAATTGCAATATTTTTTTTAATCTCAATTATTCTACACTTTAACTTTATTGCACCTTTATTAATAAATACAGTTTTTTTAAAACGAATATTAATATTTGATGTAACACCGGCTGTTTTTGCTTTCACGTTAACCGTCCAACTTGCAATTTCATCCAGTAATGTTGTTTGTATTCCGCCATGTAAAACATTATTGTATCCTTGCAGATATTCAACAGGTTTCCACGATGAAATAACATAATCTCCATCTTCATAAAATTCAAGTTTTAATCCGTTTTTATTTGTTGGTGAACAGCCAAAACAATTATAATCAGCATCTTTTATAAAAGGATTTAAAATTTTTCTCATCTCTTCCGGTCTTTGTTTAATTCGAAAAATATCAAAAAATAATTAATATTTAAAATTTTTATATGAAAATATTAATCAATAAATAATGAATAATATTAAACTTATTTTAAATAATTTTAAAATAAAATTGCATTATATTAAACAATGTTGTATTATTGCAAAAGAAAATAAATTATTAATTCAATATTATTAAAAATGAAATTACCTTCTGCATGTCCGAGTTGCAACTCTAAACTTAAAGTAAAAAGTTTATATTGTGAAAATTGTGGAACTACTGTTGATGGTTCCTACGAAATGCCAATTCTTGCTCTACTTAACGAGAAAAAACAAGATTTTATTCTTGAGTTTATTAAATCAAGTGGTAGCTTAAAAAAAATGTCTAAACATCTAAAACTTAGCTATCCTACAGTGCGGAACTTGCTAGATGAAATAATTAATGACATTAAAGCAATTGAAACTTCAATTAAGTAATTAATTAACTTATTTTATAAATTATGAGACTACTCCGAAAACTAAAGTTATCAATTTATAGCCGCTTAGCTGATTTTCGGATTGGACTCAATCATAAAAACAAAAAAATGAAAAAAGCAATATTTAATCCATTTACACGTATAGCAGGATACAAATCATTAATGATTGGTTTATCAGTAATTTTATTAAGCTCTTGGCTATGCTATTTAACCAATACACATTTCGACGGAGTTATAAATGTACATTATGGAAGAGTTTCTTCTTATTACGTATTTTTATTTGAAGCATTAATCGACTTATTGTCAATAAGTTTAGTTTTATACATTATTGGTATAATTTCTTCAAAGTCGTCAATTCGTTTTATAGACCTAATAGGAACTCAGGCATTTGCTCGAATTCCTTTAATATTAATGCCATTAATTGGATTTTCGCCAGCAATTACAAATGTTCCAAAATATTTTATGTGGAAATTTTTAAACTTAGGTGAAGAGATAAATATTACAAATTGCGATATTACATTGTTTGCAATACTCTCTCTAATAACACTCGCCGTTATTGTATGGACTATAGTATTAATGTATAACGCTTTTAAAGTATCGAGTAATTTAAAAGGCTCAAAATCAGTATGGTTATTTATTTTGGGAATAATACTATCCGCAATAATATCACAAGTTGTAATTTATTCGATATTTCCCCCAGTTTTACCCGCTGGATTAATGTTTAGCTAACAAATATAATTTTACCGTCCAAACACTTCTAAATAATTTTTAAATGTTCTTGGTCGGTAATTTTTTCACAATAACAACATTTAAGAGTTACTTCTTTTTTTGAAATAACATTAAACTTAGTAAGTACATTTTCATTATTAGTTACGCAATTTGGGTTCATACATTTCACAATGCCCACAATATTATCAGGAACTTCAACTTCTCTTTTTTCAATTACTTGATAATCTTTGATAATATTTAATTTGGCTTCGGGTGCAACTAAGGCTATTTTATCTATTTCATCATCTTTAAAAAATTTGTTTGAAATTTTTATAAGAGCCTTGGTGCCAAGCCTTTTACTTTTAAAGTTTGTACCAAAAGTCATTTGTGTATTAAGTTTATCAAGCTCGAGAATGCTGATTACTTTAAATAAACTTTTTGCAGGAATGTGGTCAATAACAGTACCGTCTTTAATTGCAGTAACACTTAATATTCGTTTATCGGTCATTTTGAAAAACTTAAATTTTAAAAAATTATTTTAAACCTAAAATTGATGCTATAATTGCTTGTCGAGTATAAACACCATTTAAAGCCTGAGTGAAATAATATGCTTTTTCATTTTCATCAACATCTTCACTTATTTCGTTTACACGTGGCAATGGGTGCAAAATTTTTAAATTTTCTTTGGTTCCTTCAAGCATATTATTATGAAGAACATATGAATTTTTAACTTTTTCATATTCCATTGGATCAGAAAATCGTTCTTTTTGAATACGGGTCATATAAATTATATCAGCCCTTGAGATAATATCTGAAAAATCATTATGTTCATAATA
>QMPG01000063.1 GCA_003648455.1 Bacteroidota bacterium | reverse complement strand
TTGAATTGTCAATAATTTTTTTAGCGCTTTTTTTCTGCCTTCTTCATCATCGGCAAGAATCATTTCACGCATTGCTTTAATTCTTTCTCCTTCAAAGAACATATGTTCAGTACGGCACAAACCAATACCTTTAGCACCAAAATCGCGAGCTGCTTTAGCATCATGAGGAGTGTCGGCATTCGTTCTTACATACATTCTTGAATATTTGTCGGCAAGTTTCATTAATCTACCAAAATTACCACTTAATTCAGGTTCTTTTGTAGCTATTTTATCGTTATAAACTTCACCTGTGCTACCGTTTAACGAAATCCAATCACCTTCTTTATAAGTTTGTCCGTTGGTTGTTAATGTTCTTGCTTTATAATCTACAACGATACTTCCTGCACCCGAAACACAACATTTTCCCATTCCTCTGGCAACAACGGCAGCGTGAGAAGTCATACCTCCACGAGCAGTTAAAATACCTTGAGCAGAGTTCATTCCTTTTAAATCTTCAGGAGATGTTTCGATACGAACCAAAACAACATCTTTGCCTTCTTCAGCCCATTGCTCAGCTTCATCAGCAAAGAAAACTATTTGACCTGTAGCAGCTCCCGGTGAAGCAGGTAATCCCTTAGCAATAGTTTTTGCTTGTTTAATAGCGTCAGTATTAAATACTGGGTGTAATAGTTCGTTTAGTTTGTTAGGTTCAACTCTTAACAAAGCTTCTTTTTCATTAATAAGACCTTCGTCAAGCATATCCATAGCCATTTTAACCATTGCACTACCTGTTCGTTTTCCATTACGAGTTTGTAGGAACCATAATTTACCATCTTGAATAGTAAACTCCATGTCTTGCATATCATGATAATGGTTTTCAAGTGTTTCTTGAATTTGGTTAAGTTCGTTATATATATCAGGCATGGTTTCTTCTAAAGAAGGATATTTATTAGCTCTTTCTTCTTCAGTTTTATCAGCTAATTTTGCCCATCTTTTTGAACCTTCTAAAGTGATTTGTTGAGGAGTACGAGTACCTGCAACAACATCTTCGCCTTGAGCGTTAATCAAATATTCACCGTTAAATATGTTTTCTCCAGTAGCAGCGTCTCTTGTAAATGCAACACCTGTTGCTGAGTTGTTACCCATGTTTCCAAATACCATGGCTTGAACACTTACTGCAGTACCCCATTCAGCAGGGATATTATTTAATTTTCTGTAAAGGATTGCTCTTTCGTTCATCCAGCTATCAAAAACAGCCATAATAGCACCCCATAATTGATCCCATGGATTGTCAGGGAAATCATGTCCGGTAACTTTTTTTACAGCATTTTTAAATTGGCTTACTAAAATTTTTAAGTCTTCAACTGTGAAATCAGTGTCGTTTACAATGCCTTTTTCTTCTTTTAGTTTATCCATAATTTCTTCAAAAGGGTCAATATCTTCTTTTGAAGCCGGTTTCATACCAAGAACTACGTCTCCATACATCTGAACAAAACGACGATATGAATCCCAAGCAAAACGAGGATTGTTTGTTTTTTTTGCAATACCTTCAACAGCATTGTCATTTAAACCAAGATTTAAAACAGTATCCATCATGCCCGGCATTGATGCTCTTGCACCTGAACGAACAGAAACTAAACAAGGATTTTCTTTATCTCCAAATTTAGTACCCATGATGGTTTCTATATTTTTAATACCGTCTTCTACTTCGGTTTTTATTAATTCAACAACTTTTTCTTTGCCTAATTCATTGTATTCAGTACATACTTCTGTTGTAATTGTAAATCCCGGAGGCACAGGAACACCAATCAAATTCATCTCTGCAAGGTTTGCACCTTTTCCACCGAGAAGATTTTTCATGTCAGCTTTTCCTTCTGCTTCTTTGTTCCCAAATTTGTAAACACGCTTTTTTTGTGACATAGTTATTAATTTTTATTAATTATAAATTATTTAATTCAGTTGATATTTTTTAAAAAAAAAGATTTTTTTGAACTTACAAAAGTACGCAATAATTTTAAATTTTCAATATTTTAGTTGACTGTTTAATGAGAAAATGTATTCTAGTGTAGCTTGTTAATTGTCAGGTTTTTAGATATTGAAACAATTTTTTTTTATATATCTATACAGATTAGAATGTAAATTTTTTAATAGAGACATTTTTGATATTAATGTGTTAAATTAAATTGCTTGTGAATAATTAATTTTTCACTTGTTTTTATTAGATTTGAATTTGTAACTAAATAGATTGATATGGATAGCTATACAAAGCCTAAAGGCTCATTTATAAGTTATATGAGTAATTTGGTAAAACAACAAGGCGGAATAAATTTAGCTCAAGGAATACCCGGGTTTAATCCTCCCATCGAATTACTGGATATTTTGGAACGTATAGTTAAAGATAATGTACATCAATATGCTCCTGGGAATGGTAATAATAATTTGTTGGATTTTTTGACTGAACATTACAAAAAAAATGGTTTTAAAAGAGACGATTTCCTTATTGTAAACGGTGCAACCGAAGCCATAACATTGTTATATGTTTACTTGTTGAAAATATTAAATAAACCATTTTCAACAATAGCATTCGACCCTGTTTATGAGATATATAAAAACCTACCGCAAATTTTTAATAAGGATTTTATTAGTTTTGCTCTTGAAGAAGATGGAAGTATTAATTTCGACAAACTTGAATCGTCAATAAAAGAAAATAATGTAAAGCTTGTTATTATTAATTCTCCGGGAAACCCATATGGTAAAGTATGGACTAAAGAAGAATTTGACAGAATAATTGAATTGTCAGTAAAACTTGATTTTTATATTGTTCTAGATTCTGTATATCAGGATTTGTACTTTGAGAAGAAGCCTTATTTGCCTTTAGAAAAATTTAATAATAATATATTTTACGTTAACAGTTTTTCAAAAAAGTTTTCAATAACAGGATGGCGTATAGGTTACCTCGTTGCAGACAAACAACACATGAGTGAAATAAAATCAATACATGATTATACCGGTTTGTGTTCGCCATCGGTTCTTCAATGTGCAATTGCTGAGTATGTGAGAAAATATGATTTTGGGAAAGATTATATAGCCAATCTTAGAAAAAATTTAATTTTGTCTTTTAACATTCTTAAAAAAGAACTTTTAAAATTAGATTTTTATATACCTGAGATTGAAGGAGGCTATTTTATTTGGGCTAGGTTGCCAAAAAATTATACCGACGGCATAAAATTTACATTCGATTTATATGATAAAGAAAAGGTAGCAGTAATCCCCGGAAGCCATTTCTCTGATAATTTTAACAATTATATTCGCTTTAATATTGCAAGACCCGAAAGTGAAATTAAAATTGCAGTTGAGCGATTGAATAATTTTTTAGATAAGTAGGAAATTTGGGTTTATTTGTGCCCGGAACAGGATTCGAACCTGCACGTTATTGCTAACACTGGTCCCTGAAACCAGCGCGTCTACCAATTTCGCCATCCGGGCAATAAGGTTGAAATGAATAAAAAAATCTCAAATTTCTTTATTGATATTTGAGATTTTTTTGTGCCCAGGACAGGATTTGAACCTGCACGATCAAAAGATCACTACCCCCTCAAAGTAGCACGTCTACCAATTCCGCCACCTGGGCAATTAAGAGTTGCAAATTTAAAAACAATTTTAATTCAAAAAAAATTTTCAATCTTAAATATTAAAAAAATATTAATTCGAGTATGTGAAAAATAAAATTATGATTTAATTTATTTTTTTTCAATAAAAAGTGTAAATTAGTAGTGACTTTTTTTAAAGCTTATTAACTATGAAAATCAGGCAGTGTTTTTTACTCTTTTTTCTAATTTTAGCATTATTTCCAAATTATATTTTTGCTGGTTGGGTTATTAAGGAAGTTACTAGAGATGCTTATGGGGAGGAAAGATCACAGACTATTTATATTCAGAATAATATAATGAAAACTGTTGATGGTGAAGAAATTAGTATATATAATTTGAATTCAAACAAGATATGTTTTATAAACCCTATTCAAAAAGTTTTTTGGGAGGGGTCAATTGATGAGTATTTAAAAGGGATGAATGATTATGCTTTGGCTATGGTTCAGGATGAGTTGTCTAAGTTAACACCGGAACAACAAGAAACATATAAAGCAATGCATAGTCATATTTTTCAAGATGCAGAGCAAATTGAAGAAGAAACAGAATCGTTTGATAGCTTAAAAGTTGAAATAAAAAAACTTTCCGATAAAGAAATTATTGCTAAACACCAAACTCAAAGATATCAGTTGTGGCTTAATGACAGCCTAATGTATGATTATTGGGTTTCGCCAAGAATTAATTTATATAAAGAATTTAATTTTGAAAAATTTTATAAATTAATTGAAAAAATGAGTGGGCAACTTAGCGAAACAAGATATGAATCAAGCCCAGAATTCAAAGCTTTTCTTAAAAAAGGTTATTCATTAAAAACAATAGACTCTGAAAATAACATTACAGAAACATTAAGCATTGTTAGAAAACAATTATCAAAATCTGTGTTTAATGTGCCTGAAGATTATTCAAAATTAAACTTTGTTGAATACAATAATGCTAGGATGTTGAATTATAATGATGACTAATCCTTTTAAAAATTATATTTTACTCATTAAAAATTTGTCGGCTCTTCTGCTTTATTTGTATTTTCCCAAACTGGCAATTTGAAATTTTTATTGTCTTTTAAAACTCTTTTTTTCCATTCGTTAGGATAACCTTCTGTTTGAGGTCGATTATTTGCATCTCTTATATATCCGTCATTATATTTTGAAAAAATATAGAATGCAAGTTTTTCCCATTTATTCATTACAAAATCTCCCTGTTTTATTGCATATGAAGTGAGATAATCAATTCTTTCGTTTTTGTCTTTTATTGTCAAAGCATGGTTTTCAATACTATCTTGAATTGAGAAAAAGTATCCTTCTATTTCATTTTGAGCTTTTTGCACATCTTTAGAAATGTAAGAGAATTTTGTGTTTGCATAGTTTGCTACTAAATTAAAACGCCACCAGGCAGATTCCCATGAGAACTCTTTCATGCTCCCTGTTTTAAAACCTTTCGCCACATCAGTAGCTCCTACATATATAGGTGTGTAACATGTAAAATATGCATCATCAACGCCATACCAAGTTATCCCGCCAATTTCATTTGGCAGTGAAGAGCGTGACTGTGTAATTATAGAAAATCCTGTATTGTAAGTAGATATTGCTCTTTCCCAGGCAACTGTTGTGCTGTCGACATTACAAACTAACGGACGGCAGCGATTTGGATTACCGAATGGTCCTGCAGCCAAACCTTTAGTCATATCAAAATCAGTTCCTTCGTAATGATCTCTTACTAATGAGGCTAAGTCGGCAACGCCAAGTTTTTTTTCGGGTTTAATCCATAATGGGTAACGTTCTGCTCCTTTTACAGCACGGTTGTAATAAGATGACAGATGTAGTGAAGGTGAAACACGGCGATAAATACTCCATACTCTGGTTGAACAATATCTTAAGTTTGATGGGGTAGAAGGGTCGTAAGCTTCGTTAAAAAGAAATGGTTTCTTTGATTTAGGATTGTAATAGCCTTTATTAATTGCAAATGAAATAACATTTTTTGAATATAAACAATTATCAGGATCGTTAAGCGGAAACTCCCCAATTCGTGATTTGTTTGCATGAGCACAAATATAACCATCAGGAATTTTTACAGCTACCCAAACAGGAGCTTTGCCACGAGGTCCGGTACCAATCATTTCGAGTAACCACGCTTCATTAGGGTCGGCAATTGAGAATGATTCTCCACTGCTGGCATAACCATGTTTTTCAACTAATCCGGTAAGGATGTTTATTGCTTCACGAGCTGTTTTTGCTCTCTGTAGTGTGATATTCATCAATTGCCAGTAGTTTAAAAAAGCGGTTGTGTCAATCAGTTCTTCTCTGCCACCAAAAGTAGTTTCTCCCATGGCTACCTGAAATTCGTTAATATTGTGATATCCCATTACTTTATATGTATGCTCAACTTGAGGAATACGCCCCAGAATATTGCCTGAATAGTCAGTAATATTTATAAATTCACCTTTTGGATGATTAGCTGCCGGCAGTATTCTGTAAGTGGGATGAAATTCACCATCGCAAAGATAAGTTATCATTGTTGATTGGTTGTTTGAAGCTCCTTTTGTTACAATAATATTTGTACAAGGAAATGCTGACTTAACAAGTAAAACAAATAGAATAGTAATGATAATATTTTTTTTCATTAGAATTAATTTTTATTTTAGTTATTATATTTTTTTACTTCTTCAATAAATTTTAAAGCAATAGGAAACGATAGAACATTTTCTTTTTCTAATCTTTCAGGATGCCATTGTACTGCCATGAGAAATGATTTTCCTTTTGGATTTTTCCATTCAATTGCTTCGGGAAGAAGGTCGTTTGTTCGTGCCACAACCTTAAGTTTGTCCGATAACAAATATATTCCCTGATGGTGGTTAGAGTTTACGATTCCGGAATCTATTTTACAGATTTTATAAAGTAGAGATTGTTTTTCAATATTTATGTTATGCAGACAATTATAAGTATTCTTTTTGCGGTGAATTACACAAGTTCCATAATCTGTTGGAATATCTACAATTAAAGAACCTCCAAGTGCAACATTTAATATTTGTTCTCCTCTGCAAATTCCCATTATGGGCATTTTATTTTTTAGAGCAATGTCGATAAGTGCAAATTCTAAACTGTCACGTCTTAAGTTCATGCTACATCTGTTTGTATCAGAAGGGTTGTTATATCTGACAGGAGATACATCGGCGCCACCGGTTAATAATAAACCGGAACAGTTTTGGAGAACTTTTTTTGCAGAATCAATAGATAAGTTATACAAATCGACACATACAATTGTAGAATCTGCATTTTTTATCCAGTTTATATAAGAGTCTGCTGAGCGTGAAAGTGCAATTTTAACATTATCGTTGTTGTTACTGCACGATACTATAAATAAAAAAAAGAAAGAAATTAGTAAAGTTGAAAAACGATTTGTCATTTTTAATATATTTTTAAATTTCAGGAAAGATATGAAAAATATTATTTTTTTGTAAATAAATTAACTCGTTTTCATGCAAAAACGAAGTGAATTGCATGAATGTGTGATAGATAGTGGGGTACAAAGTGGGAAACCCCGATTTAGTAATACCCAAATTTGGGGTTAATGAAAATCCCAAATTTGGGTATTACTTAATGGTAGAAAATTAATGAATTTTCCGGATTAAAACAAAAAAGGCTGTAAAAAATATTACAGCCTTTTAATCCTAGTTAATCTTATTTAATTATTTAAATGATGTTTCTTCTAAGCCATCGCCATCAATTTTAAGTCTTTCTAGATAATCAGGTACTTGTTTCCCCATTAATTTATCGACATAAATTTTGGCAAGATATTGTCCCAGCATAAAACCATGACCACGAAGACCGATAAACAATCCGTTATCAGGGTCGATAATCATTTTAGGTTCAACGTAATAACCTGACCAAGTAGCTTGGAAACCAACCGAAGAAAGTTCAGGTAACCAGTCGATAAATACTTCAGAAACAATTTCGAGAAAATCTTTGTCGTTTATTTTAAGATTTTTGCCTGCTTGTAATCCATCGACAGCAGGAGAAGCACAGCCAATTATCTGACCTGTTTCTTGCAATTGCTGACCGTAAACAGCAGAAAATCCTTTGTAAACACGACGGTCTATTAACATATCTAAAGCACGTCCGTTTACACCCAAAAATGGCAATCGTTTTGTGATAAATGCCTGGTGTTTAACGGGATATAATCCTAAGTTAAGGTTTATTTTTTTGCAAAATTCGTTGGCATTTTCACCTAAAGCATTAACAAATATTTTTGTGTGATATTCAATATATTCGTTTTTATGATTCTTAACGAGTAATTTATATGTATCTCCTTGTTTTTCAATATCTATCAATCTGCAATCTTCCAGAAGTTCACCTCCATTTTCAATTCCAATTTTTCTAATAGCTTCAATTGTTAGTCCGGGAGTTGCCTGCCAGCAATTTTTTGTAATAAGAGCTGATTGATAAGTTTTTAAATTTTTATTAAAACCGGGAGCAATTTCTTTTTGGAAATCTTTAGGGTCTATAGTGCGTGAATCAGACCAACCTTTTGATAATTCAAGAGCGTCGTAAGTTGCTTGATCGTGAGCAAAAGTAACATAGTTTATTGGTTTTAGATTTATGTTATGACGTTTTTGAAGCTCTTTAAACAGTTCGTTATTATGAGCGGCAATATCTGCAAGCTCAGGAACACTAAATCCGGGACGACCACCTGCAATATTTCTCCATGAAGAACCTCTTCCATAATTAATGAGAGTAGGTTTAAGTCCTGCTTCAGCTAAATATCGGAATACTGAACTGCCACCAATACCACCTCCGGCGACTAATGCTCCAACTTCAATAACTTTTGCTTTGTTGCATTCAGGAACAATAATTTTCTCTTTTTTTGTTCGAGGATAAAGTTCTCCCATTTCAACTTGATTAGACATAGGTCCACGTGGAGTAGCTTCATCAATAACACTAACACCATAACTGGCTAAAGCAGTTCGTGCTCGTTTTACGCAACGTTTTCCTCTACAAGCACCCATTCCAAGGCGAGTTGTGTGTTTTAGTTCGTCAACAGAAATAAATTTTCGGTCGCCAACAACGTCTAAAATTTGGTCTAATGTTACATCTTCGCAAAAGCAAATAAATTGCTTGCCTTCGATTTTTTTCAAATCATCCGTTTCAATTGGCTCAGGATAATTTTCTTTAACAATAAAACCTCTGGCTTCAAAAATTTCTTCGCCGTGAAGGTCTGTTGATTTAACTCTTGCAAGATTTGTTTTGTTAGGTTTTTTAACTATTTTTTCTAAAATACCTTCACCGAGTTTGTCTCCATTATTATTTACTAAGTAAACTTCAGTGTTTTCTGCTATTTCATATTCAACAGGGAAGAATAACCAGTCTTTTTTTGGGTTGTAACCAAAGAATGCAAGACCGGGACAATAAGTAATGCATTGCATACAGCCAATACATTTGTCGTAATCAATTTTTGGTACTGAGCTTGTTGACGATTTAGAAATAGCACCGTGAGGGCATGAAAAAGCGCAAGGGTTACAAGCAAAACCGTATAGACAGTCGGCAATAACAAATGGTTTTTTTCTTCTTTCTCCTGTAGGGAATACAGGTTCTTTAATAACTTTAACAGGGTGTTGTTGAGAATCTATATATTCTTTTGATGTTTTAAGATATTCTTCATAATTAAATCGGATATTCATTTCCTGAAGAATTTCAAAAGCTGTTTGTTTACCTCTAAGCACAGCACTTGTTCCTTCGCCAATTCTAATAGCGTCGCCTGCACCATAACATTTTCTGCCAAAAATTTCTTTTCCTTTTGTGAGGAGAGTATCATCTGGAATAAGACCTGTGCAAATATTTATTACATCAATATTTTTAATGATTTTTTCAGTTCCGGGAACGGCTTTGAAGTCTTTACAGTCGGCAATTACTGCGCCAATAATTCCTGTGTGGTCTTCGTTTGGGATTGCTTTTACCAGAATTTTTGAGAGCATGATAGGAATACCCAAACGACGAACTCTATTTGCTTGAACAGGAAATCCTCCTTCGTTTGGCATTGCTTCAATTATTGCTTTAATGTTTGCTCCAGCCTGCATTCCTTGATAAGAAGTAAGATAACCAATGTTTCCTGCTCCAACAGTAAGAACATTTTTACCAAGAAGAGTGAATTCTTGATTCATCATTTTTTGGAAAACAGCAGCTGTATAAACACCCGGTAAATCATCGTTTTCGAAATTTGGCATGAAAGGTAATGCCCCAGTAGCAACAACAAGATGTTCAGCATCTACATAATATATTTCCTCTGTTTTAATATTTTTTATGGCAAGTCTGTTATTTTCTAAAATATCCCAAACAGTTGAATTGAGCATTATATTGTCTTTATTTTCACCAGCCAGAGTTTTAGCAATATCGAAACCGCGCATACCACCGAATTTTTTTTCTTTTTCAAAAAAGAAAAACTGATGAGTTTGCATATTGAACTGACCGCCAATTTCATTATTGTTATCAATAACAATATTTTCAACATTATGTTTGTTTAACTCTTCGCGACAAGCTAAACCTGCAGGACCTGCACCAATAATTGCTACTGTTGTTTTATATACATTTATTGCTTCGTCTTTCTTGTATTCGACAACTTCGGGACGATAGTCTTTTGGAATTTCTGCAACTTCTTTAATGCCATCAACATTAGTTATACAGATACGTTTTATTTGTCCATCTACGAGCATTTCACAAGCACCACATTTCCCAATACCACATTGAAGACTGCGTTCGCGATTTTCTAAACTGTGACTGTGAATTGGGTAACCTGCTTGATGTAATGCAGCAGCTATTGTTTTCCCTTTTTCTCCAACAACTTCTTTCCCATTATATAAGAAAGTAACTTTTTCGTTGGATTTAATATCTAAAATAGGATGTTTGGTTATTTTATACATGATATGATTATGTTATTTATTTTGTTTAAGATTTTGTAAAATTATAGTTTCTATGTTATTTAATAAATGACCTTTATCATATTTATGTCTATTAACCCGAAAAATTCATAATTTTTCTACGCTTAAGAATTACCAACAAATTTGGTGTTTTTAATAAGTCCAAACTTGGGTACTTCTAATGCGGGGTTTACTTGTGTGAGCTCATCGCCAGATGGCGGTTCTGTTCTCGCTTTACTTCCCACTATCCATCGCTAATTCATACAATTCACTTCGTTTTTGTCTGAATAAAACGGGTTAATTGGCTATATATGTTTTTCTTTTTAAAGAAAAAATTAAAAACAATGCTTTGATTAAGAATTTCATCGTGTTTAAATTTTTTTTCAAATTTTAACAATTCTAATCTTTTTTCTCTATATTTTGTTAATGATGAGAAAAATGAAATGTGAGCTTTAACAACCGCAATGAAATATCTGAATTGTAAGTTTAATAGGTAAATTGTAGCTGAAAAACAATCGAGTATTAATCGTAAAAATAAAATTATAAAAAGTTTGTTTGAAGGTAAATTTTTATACAATAAAATTAAATTGTTGCGATAATTCAAATAAAGTTTGTGAGGGTTGTTGTTTGGTAATGTACCTCCTCCAACGTGATATACCGTTGATTTAGAAGAGTACATTATTTTATATCCCATATTTTTTAGCCGCCAACATAGGTCAATTTCTTCCATATGTGCAAAGAAGAAACCATCGAAACCACCGGCTCTTTTGTATAAATTAGCTCTAATAAACATGCACGCACCTGTTGCCCAAAATATTTCTTTTGTATCATCATACTGCCCTTTGTCTTCTTCAATATTACTTAGTATTCTTCCTCGACAGAAAGGGTATCCGAATTTGTCGATAAAGCCACCGGCTGCACCGGCATATTCGAAATATTTATTATTGTCATATGATTTTATTTTTGGCATACAGGCTGCAATGCTATTGTCGCTTTCCATTAATTCAATAAGTGGCGAGATCCAGTTTTCGGTAACTTCAACGTCTGAATTAAGAATTACAAAGTATTTTGCGTCTATTTGGTATAGAGCTTTGTTGTATCCTTCAGCAAAACCGTAATTTTTATCGAATTGAATAATATCTATTTCAGGATAATTTTTTTTAACAAAAGAAACAGAATCGTCTTCAGATCCATTATCAGCAATAAAAATTTTTACACCCTCAATTGACGAATGTTTAACTAAAGAAGGCAGAAATTTTTTCAAAAAATTTATTCCATTCCAGTTTAAAATTACAACAGCAATGTTTATCATAAAAAATTAGAAATCAGCATAGTGAATAAAAAAAATTATTTAGAATCAATCTAAAATAAATTGTCGATAAAAATAAGTTTTTAAAATGTAAATTTATAATAAAAAAGAATAAAAATATTATGAGTATTATCTATATTGTTGTCTTTGAGTGAAAATGTGAGATTGTGAAGTAGTGATCGCTTACATTTATTTTAAATGAACGATAAATTATTAACCCGAAAAATTCATAATTTTTTTACGCTTAAGAATTACCAACAAATTTGGTGTTTTTTAAACCCCAAATTTGGGTACTTCTAATGCGGGATTTCCCGCTTTACTTCCCACTATCCATCGCTAATTCATGCAATTCACTTCGTTTT
>QMPG01000062.1 GCA_003648455.1 Bacteroidota bacterium | reverse complement strand
GATGTATGTAAAGGCAAAGTTTTAATATACTTTCCTTGTGTTGGTGTAAATGAAAGAATTACATTTTGCAAGGTGTTATAAGAATAAACTAAACCTATTGTTTTTTCAAACATATCAATCGGATTAAGTTTATGATCGACTTTAAATGTTTCCGGTTTTACTTCTAAATCTTCAATTCTGTCTATCCCAAAAGTTCGGAATTCTCGTAGATTTCCTATTAAGCCTACAACATACCACCTATTTTGATATTCTTTTAATAAATACGGTTTTAGTGAATATTTCCGTGTTTTGTTAGTGTGAAAATTAAAATGATTAAAAGAAATTTTTCTGCTATCTTTTATCGCCTTTAATAATGGCTTTAGGTTTTCAATTCCTTTTAATCCGCCACCTGTGTCAAATGAAATATGTTTAAGAGCATCCTTGCTTTCTTTTAAGCTTTCTGTTAATAATTCAGCCGTGTTTACTATTTCTAAAAATCTAAAAAACGATTCAATATTTATGCTGTTCTCATAGTCGATAAAATATCCATTTTTATTTTTACTATATGTAATTTCAATACCAAATTCGAATCTTATTTGTTCAATATCCCTTTGTATTGTTCTATCTCCAATTTCAAAACCATGATCGAACAAATAATTTTTAATTTCCTGAAAAGAAGGAAATTGTCCTCTTCTTATTTTTTCAATTTCAAGAGTATATCTTCTTATAGTTCCGTGTTTAGACATAATTATCAATCTTTTTTGTGATTAGGCAAAACTGCACTCTTGCCAATTTTTGGTTAAGCATTGGCTCATGCTAATTGCAAATGCTTATCTTTTGAAAAAGCTACTCAAAATAATTCAATACATAAAAGTATAAATTATCACAGAAGGTTGAAAACAAAACTGCTGTTTTTATTTTTTTTGTGTTTGCCTGTGTATAGACAAAAAAACAAATCGCGATAAGTCGGGACAAGTCGTGCTATATGTACACAAACAATTAATTTTGATTTTTTTTATTATTTTTTTACTCTGCTTCGTCTTTCCTGTATTGGTGTCAACGGTTTAAATATCAGGCAATTTCAAAGCATGTCACTCTTCACAAACAAGCCGTTAACTAAATGCAATGCAACCTTAATATAGCACAATTTGCCAGATGACCTATGTTTTTTGTTACCACACATATTTTTCAATCCTCATTCAGAAATTAAATGCATTTCTATTTTTTTTGATAATTCAATAATTTCAGACGAAAGACTTTTTATAAATTCCGCTTTTCTTTCTTTTAACAATAATTTAGGAAACTGAGTATCGTTACCTAAATTAAAAAAATGACGATAAAAAAACCAGCCCTTTGATTCTCTAGGATATTCCTTTCTTATTTTCATTAAATCACTTTCATTTAATGAGGATTCTAATTGATGTCTAATTTCTGATTTTTTAGATGCTATCAATCCAATTATAGTCACGTTTTTCCAAAAATATGATTGACCTTGTATAGATATTGCAGAACTAGGCAACCAATTTTTATGAAATACTTTTATAGTACTCCATTTCTTTTTTATATCATCTCTTTTTACAATCCAATTAACCCCTAACCTATTTCTTAACGAATCTATTAATTCACTAAGAAAAATATCTACCTCATTAAATTTTGCTTTATCTATATTATTTTATTGTAGTCCCCCCTAATTTTAAAGTGACCCCTCGTAGATTTGGAAAATTTTCTGCATCTTTACTTTAACTTTTTTCTTGATAAAAAAGTTACAAAAAATCAAGACTGAAAATTAACCCGCTAATTCATGCAATTCACTTCGTTTTTTGCATGAAGCAGGTTAAAGCCATACACAGAGCAAAAAAATCAGAAACTTTAAACCCCTTGTTCAACTGTTTATCTGATAATAGAAGCATTAGAAAAAGCAAAAAATGTAAAATAAAATAAGTCTTATTCTTATTTTACAATTCTCAGTTTAGCAAATTTAAGCAACAATTGCTTTTGTCCTGATGTTTGAAAAAAGACCATTGCTTTAATGTTTGGGAATTCACCTTCGAGACTTACTACTTTACCAATACCGAAACGTTGATGTTCGACACTCATTCCCATCTGAATTTTTTTGGGGTCATCAGCAACAAAATTGGCATCAGGAGTTATCTTAACTTTAGCTTCATTCAATTTTGTAAATTTCTTACTTGGATGTACGCTTACTGTTGCGGGCTTTGCTTTTGTTTTGCTAGAATTATTTCTATAATTATATTTAGGTTTATATTTAAGTTTAAAATCATTAAAATCATCATCGTCTTGTTCAACATCAGGCTCTTCCTCAGGTAATTCCAAATATTTTATATCTATATCATTTATAAAACGACTTGGCCTGCAATCAGACAACACGCCCCATTTATAACGATTGAGAGCATACGAAATCTGAACTTGTTTTTCGGCACGTGTAATTGCCACGTAGAACAATCTCCTCTCCTCTTCTAATTCTTGTCTTGTAGAAGTTGACATATGCGAAGGGAAAAGTTCTTCCTCAACACCGACTATATACACATATTTAAACTCCAATCCTTTTGCAGAATGAATTGTCATTAATGTAACTTTATTCAAATCTTCTTCCTTCTCATTATCAACATTTGTGAGTAATGAAACGTTTTGCAGATATTGATCGAGAGTTACCAGCTTATCTTTATTCTCGTCGCTCTCTTCAAAATCTTTAACAGCATTTAAAAGCTCCTGAATATTTTCTTGTTTAACAATGTTCTCAGCTGATTTTTCAGCATTCAGGTCGTTTATTATTCCCGATGTTTTAGCTATTGAATATGCAAAATCGTAAGCTGATGTTTCTGCTACTTTTTCAGAATTTTCTTTAATATAGTTAACAAAATTATTTATTTTAACCAATGTCCCCTGATTAACACCCAAACTGTATTTTTCAGTATTAGTTGCAATATCCCAAAAATTTACATTATTATTATCAGCCGACAGAGCTATTTTAGCTAGAGTGGTTTTCCCAATTCCACGTGCAGGGTAATTAATTATTCGCTTAAACGACTCATTATCGTTATGATTAACAATAAGTCTGAAATATGCTATCAAATCTTTTATTTCCTTACGTTGATAAAAAGATAAGCCTCCGTAAATTTTATAAGGGATATCGAATTTGCGAAACGATTCTTCAAAAACCCTCGACTGAGCATTTGTCCTGTATAAAATTGCAAAATCCTTATAGTCAATTTGCTTTCCTAATTTTGTATTAATTATCGAACTGGCCACTTCAAAACCTTCTTCTTTATCGGTAAGAGCTCTTACTACTTTTATTTTTTCGCCTTGCTCCTTTTCGCTGAAAACAACTTTTTCAATCTGGTCTTTATTCTTTTTTATCAGACTGTTTGCAGCATTTACAATAATTTGCGAAGAGCGGTAATTCTGCTCCAGCTTAAAAAGTTTATAATCAGGATAATCGTTTCTAAAATTTAGTATATTCTCAATTTTGGCACCTCTAAAAGAGTAAATACTTTGAGCATCGTCACCAACAACACATATATTATTATGCTTTTCTGCTAATTTTTTAACAATAAGATATTGCGAAAAATTTGTATCCTGATACTCATCAACTAAAATATATGAAAACTTTTTTTGGTATTTATTTAGCACATCCGGAAAATTGCGAAACAAAATATTTGTGTTTAACAACAAATCATCGAAATCCATTGCATCTGCTCTTTTGCATTTGCTAGAATAAATTTCGTAGATGCGGGCTATCTCCGGTTTTTTGCTACTCCTGTCGCGCTCAATTATTTGCGCATTACTTTTATACGCCTCAGCAGTAATTAAATTATTTTTTGCCGACGATATTCTGTTTAAAACAACATTAAGCTGATACTCTTTTTCGTCAAGATGTAAATCTTTAATTATTGATTTAATCAGACCTTTTGTATCGGCAGTATCATAAATCGTATAATTTGATGTAAATCCCAGCTTCTCAGCTTCGAAGCGTAAAATTTTTGAAAACAATGAGTGAAAAGTTCCCATCCATAAATTTTTAGCTACATCAATACCAACCAACGAGACAATACGTTCTTTCATTTCTTTTGCAGCCTTGTTGGTAAAAGTTAAAGCTAAAATTGAATTTGAATAAACACCTAATGTCAATAAATGAGCTATTCTATAAGTCAATACTCTTGTTTTTCCTGATCCTGCTCCCGCAATAACTAACTCCGGGCCTTTAACATTGGTTACTGCATCGCGCTGCACAGTGTTTAATTCTTCTAAATAGCTATTATTCACAATACTAATTATTTTAACATTAAAACTTCAAAATTAACTATTATGAAAAAAAATATAGTAGAATAATCTATATTTTTTTTCATAATTTGATTTAATTGTTTCTTACTCATATTCATCTATTTAACAAAAATCTAAAAGCAATTTGTTTATTATAAAAAGTAATTTAGCTAAATATTGTTTTTTTAATTTGATGTTTTGTTTATTTTCGCTTCAAAAAAAATAACCACTATTAAATATTCAAAATATTATATGTTGTGTTTTGAAATAATTTAACACACAAATCGTTATAGATAGGTAAAAACAGTTTCATTAATGAGAATATCAAAAATTATATTACTATTTATATTAGTTCAATTAATAACAATTAATTTAACAAAAGCACAAATTACATCACCAAAAGCTGATTACAGCGACACAACAAAATACATAAATGTTGATTCATTGGGTATTGACAGCATTTTCGTTTTTTATTCTCCAAAAGGAAATGGTTGGCCTGTAAGTGGTTCGTTAACAGCAAAACTTGACACAATAAAAGGATTAAATTACACATGGAAAAAATTCAATTCAACTACATATAAATTCGATATTGATATTAAAACGGAACTTGGAGTTGATTCCTCTATTGTTGACGATCTTGAAAGTGGAGGCTACCGTGTTCAAATTACAAACGGAACAACTATTGATACAAGTTTTGTTGCCTGGTTATATATTAATCACTTAAAAGTAAAAATTGAATATCTCTCAACTTGCGATAATCTGGAACTTTCCGGTATTAGCGGAGGTTTTCCTTTTTCATATTACGACTTGCTCGACAGCACAAAAATCACTATAAAAAATGGTTTAAAAGTTGAATGGACTTCTGACCCTGAGATGGAATTTGACACAAATTTAGATCATGTTTACACAACTCCTTCATATGAAAACGAACAATTTTTTGTTACTGTTTCTGACAGTTTTAATTGTGTAAAAAAAGACAGCACTTACATTCTTGCAATTGCTGTCAAACCTGATTTTAAAGTATTACCCGACTCAACCGGTGAAGCTCCTTACAATGTTCAATTTGAGAACAATTCATTAAACGCAGAAAAATATCATTGGGTTTTCTTTAACGATGAGTATAATATTAGAGACGAAAACGATAGTCTTATTGATGTTTCTGATTTTGAGATACCTGTTGATTCAATTCTGTATGAGCGACCTGGGGCGTATGATGTAAAACTTGTTGTTGAAGGTCCTGCTTATTACGAACAAAGTATAGAAAAACGATGTATCGACAGCTTAACAAAAGAAAAATATATTAATGTTGACACTTCTTATATTGGCGAACTGCCAAATGTTTTTACTCCAAATGGCGATAACATAAACGATTATTTTAAAATAAAAGCCGACGAAATTGTGTCAATCAAAACTTTCGATATGGTTATTATTAGTCGTTGGGGAAGAAAAGTCTATCAATACAAATACAACTATAAAGACTGCTATAACAAAAGCGATTATAATAAATGGGAAGGCTGGAACGGTAAAATTAACGGTGATGGTGGAGAAGCCTCTCCCGGCTTATACTTTTATATAATAAATGCCAGAGGCTGGAACGATAAGAATTTTACAAAAAAAGGGCAGTTGTATTTATTTAGAGAAAAAAAATAATAATACTTCATAGCTTTTAATATCTGAACTTATTATTTAATTTTGCACAACTAAGGAGAGATGCCGGAGTGGTCGAACGGGACGGTTCGGAAAACCGTTGTTCTGAGTAGATTGGGACCGGGGGTTCGAATCCCTCTCTCTCCGCACTAAGATTTTATCTGCCTATCCTATTTTTATTTTCTAATTGAATCGATTCAATAATTACCAAGAAAAGCCGTATAGAAAAAATCCTATTGATTATATTTCATCTAAAAAATAAAAATAAAAAAAATTAGTGTCGCTTTTAATTTTTAATATAAAAGCTATTATTTACTTTTGCACGCAATTGGAGAGATGCCGGAGTGGTCGAACGGGGCGGTCCCGAAAACCGTTGAGGGTCACACCTCCGAGGGTTCGAATCCCTCTCTCTCCGCATAAAATAATCACTTCTTAAATATCAAATTTGCATAAGCTGGGACTACTATTTTATTATCAATAATTTCCACACCCCCTTTTGTTGAGAATACAAGCTTATTATATTTTGATGCTAATTCTGACAAATAAATAATTTGTTCTTTTTTCGACAAGTTACATATAACTAATAAAGATTCGTTTTCAAACTCACGATAAAAAGAAATCACATTAATGTTTTTCAAATCGGTTGATTTGATATCGCCCAAAGTCAAAGCTTTAGATTTTTTTCGAAAACCAATAAGCTTTTTGTAATGATTAAAAATTGAATTACTGTCATTCAATTGTGCAGATACTGGAACTATTGTTCTTGAAGTTGAATACAGAGCTTCTTCCCAATAGGTCTGTCCTTTTTCTTTATTGTCATAATCCCAAATCATTGGTTCTCTGATAAGTTCATCAGGTTTTTTACCTCTCATACCTATTTCTTCTCCATAATAAATAAAAGGAGAACCAGGTAAAGTCAACAACAACGAAGCAGCAACTTTTGCTTTGTCAATATTGTTCTGTAATTCACTCATTACTCTATCTTGATCGTGATTAGTTAAAAAAATGGCATCAATAAAATCCGGCTCGTAACTTTTATATAAACTTCTAATTTTTATCACTTTCTCTATCAGCCCGTTATCAACCTGCTTGTTTGCTGCATTAATAATAGCATAACTCAAATCAAAATTAAAGCCGGCATTAATTCCTTTGGTAAGAAATGGTGCCACAACAGTATCTTCTCCCCAAATTTCTCCAACCATAAAAAAATTCGTTTTCACATTGTCCATTTCTCTTCTGAATTGCTGCCACCATCTGTAATTTTTTTTTATCTCCTCTTCAGGATAAAAGAAACGAACAGCATCTAAACGGAAACCATCAATATTAATATCTTTAAGCCAGAACTTCCCAATGTTAATTATTTCTTTTCTAAGCTCTTCATTGTCGTAATTCAAATCAGGCATACCATGCCAAAAAAAACCATAGTATTTTTCGTCTCTTATTTCATTTCCTAATGAATCTTTCAAAAAATGCCAGTGATATGGTTCTTTGCTAAAAATTGCCTTGTCGGTACTCCAAACATAATAATCGTGATATTTATTACCTTTCCCTTTCGATGCCTCAACAAACCATGGATGATTTGACGATGTATGATTCACAACCAAATCAATAATGATTTTTATATCTCGTTTATGTGCTTCTTTAACTAAAGTTTTAAAATCATTAATTGTTCCATAATCAGGATGAATATTACAATAATCAGTAATATCGTATTTATGATAAGAAGGGGAAGGGTTTATAGGCATTAACCAAATTGCCTGAATTCCCAAATTGCTTAAATAATCAAGTTTTTTAACAACACCTTTAATATCTCCTATTCCATCATTATTTGTGTCGTAAAATGATTGCACAAAAATTTCATAAAAAACACAATTAGGATAAAAAATTCCTTTTATTAAAGAATTTGTGTCTTGCTTTTTAATTATTTCATTGTTTTGACTGTAGATATTTAAAAATAAAATTGTCAAAAAAATTAAAAAAAATATTTTTTTTTGCATGGTACAAAAAAATTATAAATTAATTATCAAAAATAAAAAATAAATCTATAAGAACTAAATACTCGAACAAATAATAAAATTCTCAACAAATATCTTTATAAAAACCTATGTTAGAATACTCCAATTTCCTTAGCTAATAGTTTATTATTTATTTAAAAATTTGCGAAAGAAAAAATTTTTTATTTATTTTATGTCTGTTTATCCTTATTTTTTTTTACAAAAATACACATTAAACATATCAAATAAATAATAATTTTCAGAGGGTTAATAATTACATTTTTTCACCCTATAAATATTTATCTTAAATAAACAATAAACAAATCTTAAACTATTACCACATGAAAAAACAACTACTATTAACACTTTTTTTGAGTATTGCAATGTTTTTGTCAATACAAACTAAAGCACAAAATGCCAAATGGACATGGATGGTCTACTTGTATGAAGACGGAACAGGACTTGACGGTGCGGACGATTTTAACGAATTAGAGGCAAACGGGTCAACCGATGATGTGAATTATTTGATTCTTTACGATTCTAACGATGATTCTAAAGACGGAGTTTATTTAGTTGAAAAAGATGCAAGCGGATATAATAGCACTATCATTTCAAGCATTGTATACACAGGATTTGGTACAGACCCTGACATGAACGATTGGACAACCTTAAAAGATTTTATGCTTTGGGTAGAAGACAATTATCCTGCCGATCATTACGGACTTAACGTTTGGGATCATGGTTCAGGTATTTTCAAAAACGAAACAAATCCAAGTATTAGCAAGGGATGTATAGGTGACATGAAACTTTGGGAGATAGACAAAGCTCTCGCTGCTTTTAAAACAGCTGCCGGTCAAAAACTCGATATTGTAGGTTTTGATGTTTGCCTACTTGGTCAAATCGAAACTGCTTACCAAATAAAAGATTATACAAATTATGTTATTGCTTCAGAAAAAACAGAGCCCGGCGATGGTTGGGATTATGTAGCAGGTTTCTCAGGATTAAACGCAGACCCAACAATTTCTGCTGCTACTTTAGCTACTAATATTGTTGATGCTTATGTTGATTTTTACACTTCTGATATCACTCAGGCTGCGTCTGATATTTCTTCTCTTGAAACTAATTTGATTCCTGCTCTGAACACTTTTTCTACAGAGTTAATTAATGCATTAGATGAGCATGCTGATGCAATTTCTCAAGCAATTAATAGTGCGTGGGTTTCTGAATACAATAAAGAGCACCACGACCTTGGTCATTTTGCTCAATTAATTCATGATGATGCCACTCTTCCTTCAAGCTTAATAACTGCTGCAAACAATTTACTAACTGCATATAATACAACAATTATTGCAGAAGGACAAAAAAGCCACCCTAATGCAACAGGCTTTAAAATATGGATGCCACTTGACTATTCTACTAATGCAGAACACACAAAATATTCAGACACCACAAACTATTTAACATTTAGCAAAACTAATTGGGATGAATTTCTTACAGCTCTCGAAAACGCATCATTTTACTGTCCGTCAAATGGAAATATGTCTTATGGAACAAGCACAACTCTTGTTAATTTCAATACTATAAATAACGCTACCGGCAAAACTGACGGTTACAACGATTACACAGCACAATCTACCGATGTTAATATTGGACAAGCTTACGATTTAACTGTTAATGTTAATACTGATGGAGACTATACTTTAGCTACAAAAGTTTGGATAGACTGGAATCAAGACAAAGACTTTAGTGATGCTGGAGAAGAGTATGATTTAGGTACAGCTACCAATGTTGCTGATGGGGCAACATCAAACTCTCCGTTATCAATAACTGTACCCGATGCTCCCGAAGGAAGCACAAGAATGAGAGTATCAACAAAATACAGTTCTGCTGCAACAGCCTGTCAAACAGATTTTGATGGTGAAGTAGAAGATTACACTATTAATATCTCATCAGGAACTTCTCCATATATTAGTATTTCTCCAAGCTCATTAGATTTCGGTTCTGTTTTAGTTGATTTCTCTTCAGAAAAAAGCTATACTGTTTCAGGTTCTAATTTGACAGATGATATAGTTATTACAGCACCTACAAACTTTGAAATATCAACTACAAGTGGCTCTAATTATAGCAACTCAATAACTCTAACTCAAACAGATGGTAGTGTTGCAGACACAACTATATATGTAAAATTTACACCTACTGCTACAGAATCATATTCTGCAAACATTACTCATGTTAGTTCTGGTGCTACAACAAAAAATCTTGCTGTTTCAGGAACAGGATCAGATGAAACTGTTTTACCTCCAAGAAATTTAACAGCTACCGAAAATTCAGGAAATGTTGATTTGGCATGGAATGCTCCTTTCGACGAAGGTTTTGAAGGTTCTTGGCCTCCTGCAGGTTGGTCAGTTAAAAAAAATACAGCATCTGATGGTGGGTTAAACGGCAATAATCTTCGAGACGCAATCGAAACTGACACAACATGGGGGGCAATTGATGAAGGCTCTTTTGGTGATTCAAATCCGGAGTATATACATTCAGGAGTTTATTCTGCGGGACTTGGGTATAATGCACCTGATTTTAACTGGTTAATTACTCCAACAATAACTGTTCAATCAAACGAATATTTAAAATTTTGGCTTTGGTACAAAAGTTATAACAATGGTAACGACACTGTATGGGTTACAAAATTTAATGTTTTAATTAATGATGCCGGCTCATGGACAAACCTTTTACAATATGGTGACGGCACACCAAACAATGAATACGAATCTCAAATCAGTATTGATTTAAGCTCTTATGAAGGTCACGATGTTCAATTTGCTTTTGTTTTTGAATACAATAATGGTTTCCAACTAATGATTGATGATGTAACAATTGAGAAAGGCTCAAAAATTGCAAAATCAAACACAGTCAACCATTCTACATCTTTAAAAAGATATGCACAAATAATAAACAAAGTTGATAAGAATACAAAATCTACAAATATAGTTTCAGGATATAAAGTATACAAAGATGAAGCTTTAATTAACACAATTACAAGCACATCACAAAAAACTTATACTGACGAAAACGTATGTGGAGAACATAATTATCATGTAACAGCAGTTTACAGTTCTCCAACCGGAGAATCTGACTCTTCAAACATTGCTAATATTTTTGTTGGATGTGGAATTATAACAACTTCTCTTTCTGATTTGCCTGACTTTGGCGATGTAATAACAGAAACAACATCTTCTGAAAAATCATATACTGTTGAAGGTACTGAATTAGTTGATGATATATTAATTACTGCACCTGATGGTTTTGAAATTTCAGAGACCAGCGGTTCTGGTTTTAGTAGTTCAATTACTTTGGCTCAAACAGCAGGTAGTGTTGCAAACACAACTATCTATGTAAGATTTGTACCAACTGAAGTAAAAGCTTATTCAGGAATTATTACTCACACCGGTGACGGTTCAATTCAAACAGATGTTACTGTTACAGGAAATAGTGTTAATCCTCCAGAGATAACAAGTTCACTTAATAATATTAATTTTGGTGATGTTGTATCTGGCTCAACATCAGTAGAACAAACTTATACTGTTGAAGGAAATTATTTAAATGAAGACATTGTATTAAATGCTCCTGCAAACTTTGAAATTTCAGAAACCAGCGGTTCTGGTTTTGGTAGCTCAATAACACTAACTCAAACCGACGGCAGTGTTGAAACTACAACTATTTATGTGAGATTTTTACCTGATGCTGTTCAGGCTTTCTCAGGAGATATTACTCACACAACAGCAGATGCAACTCAAGTTGATGTTGCTTTATCCGGTAATGGTGTTGCTCCGGGAACTCCTATTATCACAGCCACAAAAACAAGTTTAGATTTTGGAGTTCAATATATTGAAACTACTTCATCAGAACAAACTTATAATATAAAAGGTTCTGATTTAAGCGAAGATATTGTATTAACAGCTCCTACAGGTTTTGAAATATCAGAAACCAGCGGTTCCGGTTTTGGTAGTTCAGTTACACTAACTCAAACAGCAGGTAGTGTTGAAAATACTACTATCTATGTGCGATTTGTTCCTACTGAAGTTAAAGAATATTCAGGAAATATTACTCACATTAGTTCCGGTGCAACTCAAGTTGATATTGCTCTTACCGGTAATAGCATTAATCCTCCTGAAATAAACGCTTCTCTTACAAGTTTAGATTTTGGAGATGTAATTACAGAGACAACTTCCGGTGAAAAAATTTATACCGTTGAGGGAACTTATTTAACAGAAGATATTTCAATTACTGCTCCTGCAGGTTTTGAAATCTCTACAACAAGTGGAACTGATTTTGGCAATTCACTTACTCTAACACAAACAGACGGTAGCGTTGCAAGTACAACTATCTATGTTAGATTTGTTCCTACTGAAGTTAAAGAATATTCAGGAAATATTACTCACACTAGTGAAAATGCTCCTCAAGTTGATATAGCACTTACCGT
>QMPG01000061.1 GCA_003648455.1 Bacteroidota bacterium | reverse complement strand
TTTAAATTTATTAGATATTTCTAACATTTTTAAAATAGATACTCTTGCTTTATTTATAAGTTCTTTTTCTAAATTAATTTCAAATTTTTCTTCTTTTAAAGATTCATAAATATTTTCTAAAGTACTCATTTTCATATATTCACATATATTTTCGTTTTCTTCAAAAGAAGGAGCAGCAATATATAATTTTTTAGGGTTAGCTTTTTGCATTTGATAAATTATTCCCGGTTCTGTTGCAATAATAAATTCATTATAATCCTTTTGTTTTGTATATTTTAATAAACCTGAAGTAGAATCTATAAAATCTGATATTTCAAGAACAGATGCTTCGCATTCAGGATGAGAAATTAATTTTGCATTTGGATATTTTATTTTTAATTGTTTAATTTTTTCTGCAGAAAAACGCTTGTGAACATGACAAGCACCATCCCAAAGTAAAATATCACGATTTGTATTTTTCTTTACATAAGTACCTAAATTTTTATCCGGACCAAAAATTATTTTTTTCCCTAAAGGAACATTTTCTACAATTTTTATTGCGTTTGATGAAGTACAAATACAATCGGATAAAGCTTTAATTTTTGCGCTTGTGTTTACATAAGAAACAACAAATCTGTCGGGATGAAGATTTAAAAATTCTTTAAATTTTTTTTCTTCACAAGAATCTGCCAGTGAGCAACCGGAATTTAAATCAGGAAGTAAAACTTTTTTTTCAGGACATAGAATTTTTGCTGTTTCTGCCATAAATAAAACACCGGCAAAAACTATAATATCTGCATCGGTGTTTTGTGCTTTTTGAGCCAAAGCAAGACTATCACCAATAAAATCAGATATTTCTTGAACTTCGGGACTTTCGTAAAAATGTCCTAAAATTATTGCGTTTTTTTCTTTTTTGAGTTTATTAATTTTGTTTACTATTGTATTCATTTTTATTTAAAAATATATTTTATTAACAAGTTCTTTATATATTATTATTATTGAAAAATTTAAAAATTTATTAATGATGATAATGTTATGCTGTTAGTATTGTTAAAAAATAATTAATTTTTTTAAACAATTTAAGTTATTAACTCTATTTTATAAGTTATTAACCATTGATAAAACAACAGTTTTTTTGATTTTCAATAATATACAAATTAAATTAACATTATGTTAATAAACTAATGTTTAATAAAAATATTGAAAAATTAAGATTAAAAAAAGTTAAAATTTTGTTAATATTTTATTAATATAAACTAAAAACTTTTTTTTGAAATTTGATTAATTTATTGTATTAAATTAGAGAAATTAAAAAACAAATTTATTTTTAAAAATAACATAAGAATTAATTAACAATTTGAATAAATAATTAGAATTTTTAAATCACTTAATAATTAATTATTTACGACTAATTTATTTTTTTGTTTCCTTATAATTAAATAATTAACGAATGTTAATAACTTTGTGGGAGAAAAATAAAGAAAAATTTGATATTAATAATTTTAGATAAATGCTTAGTATAGAGAAAACTAAATAATAAATTATGAAAAAAGAAAAAATAGCGATGGCATGTGACCATGCCGGATACAGTAAAAAAGAAATGATAAAAGATTATTTGGAAAAACAGGGATATGAAGTTAAAGATTTTGGAACCTATTCAGAAGAAAGCGTAGATTATCCTGATTTTGCTCATCCTATGGCTGATGCAGTAGAAAGTAAAAATTTTGATTTAGGCATTTCTTTATGTGGCAGTGGAAATGGAATAAATATGACGGCTAACAAGCATCAAGGAATACGTTCTGCTTTATGCTGGAACGTAGAGATATCGGAATTAGCACGAAAGCATAACGATGCTAATGTTTGTGCCGTTCCGGCTCGTTTTGTTTCTGACGATTTGGCAATAGAAATAATAAAAGCTTTTTTGTCTACCGAATTTGAAGGTGGAAGACACGAAAGAAGAATAAAAAAAATACCTGTGTAATTAATAATTTGACACTATCGTTTGTGCTTTTTATTTCTTTTCATTCTTTATTCCGTCTGTCATTCCGACCGAATGGGAGGAATCCCCTGTTTTGAAAAATGGGATTCCTCGCTCGTTCCTCGCTTCGGAATGACAGCAATAAATGACGATGAAAAGACCTTAAGGTCTAAAAAAGGCAGACCCTACGAGGGTTTCAAACCCTCGTAGGGTTGTGGTTAATAATAAAAAAACGCTTCCAGGTTTTGCAAACGCTGGAAGGTTTTTATAAAGTTACCGAATAAAAAAAATACCGGTGTAGTACTTTAATTATCCTTATTATTAAGCCAAAAAATAATTTTTGTTTTCATGTTTTCTGCTCTTATTAAGTAGAAAACCGACCAAATAATAATCAAACCGGTGATTGCTATTAAAATTGTTAATAATGGGGAAAAAAGTATTCTTTCTTTTCCGTCAACAAAAATTAACAATAATGCACCTATAATTAATCCTATTGTTTGATATATCATCGAATTTTTAATACTCATATCAATTATTCCGGTAAGAAAATTCCATCCGGTTAATTTATCTGTAATAGAAATTGTATCGTCTTCATTAAAATTAATTTTAACAATTTGAGAAAGACCCAATTTCACAATTATTTGATGCTTGTTTTCAGAAAAATTGTATCTGTATCTTTTAAGGTTTTTAATTAAAATTTCTTTCATTTTTTTTAGTATTTGGCTTATATTTTTAGCCTTGTTCCAAATATAAAAAATTTTTTATTACTTAACATAATCTTTATAAATATCAGAGACACCTTTTTCTAAAGATATTTTTTCTTTCCAACCTAGTTCGTGAAGTTTTGTTACATCAAGAAGTTTTTGAAAAGTACCGTCAGGTTTGTCTGTATCCCAAATAATATTCCCTGTAAATTCAACAGTGTTTTTCACAAGCGAAGCCAATTCGCTTATTAACAAATCTTTACCTGTGCCAATATTAATATGAGTGTTTTTAATTTCTTTATTATCTGAGGAACCTCCAAATTTTGTGTAAGTATCATTAAAATCAATGTTTTCCATAATATAAACACAGGCATCAGCCATATCATCCGAATGCAAAAATTCACGATGTGGTTTACCTGTTCCCCACAATTTTAGAGAAACAGGAGAGGAGTTAATAATACCGTATTTTTCGAGAATATTTATTATTTCTTTTTCAGAAGATTGTCCGTCAATATTTTCTATGGGATTATTATTCAAATCCATTTTTATTGCCTCAAAATTTTTGTTCTGTAAACATTTTGCAAGATGCATTTTTCTAATCATTGCAGGGAGAACATGCGATTTTTCCAAATCATAATTATCACCGGGTCCATACAGATTTGTAGGCATTACTGAAATAAAATTTGTGTCATATTGCATATTATATGCTTCGCACATTTTCATGCCTGCTATTTTCGCTATTGCATAGGGCTCATTTGTGTATTCAAGTTCGCTGGTTAGCAGATAATCTTCTTTTATTGGTTGTGGACAATTTTTTGGATAGATGCAAGAGCTTCCCAAAAACAATAATTTTTTTACATTTTGTAAGTGCGAATTGTGAATAATGTTGTTTTGAATTTGTAAATTCTCATACAAAAATTGACCGCGATAAATGCTGTTAGCCATTATACCGCCTACTTTTGCAGCAGCAAGAAAAACAAATTCGGGTTTTTCTGTTTTAAAAAAACTTTCTACTTCGGTCTGATTTAAAAGGTCTAGTTCGTTGTGGGTTTTTGTAATTATATTTTTATAACCCTTTTTTATAAGATTGCGATGAATTGCACTTCCAACCAAACCACGATGACCGGCAATATATATTTTACTGTCTTTATTCATAATAATTTTTTATTTTATAACCACCATCTTTTAAATAGCGTTCTTTTTGCATTAGTTTTAAATCGCTTTCCATCATATCTTTAACCAGTGCAGCAAGGTCATATTTTGGCTTCCAGTTTAATTTTTTATTTGCTTTTTCAGGATTTCCAAGTAATATTTCTACCTCAGTTGGTCTAAAATAATTTTTATCAACCGCCAGAATTTCTTTTCCAATTTCCAATTGATATTTTGGGTTATTGCATTTTTTAATAAAAGCTTTTTCGTTTATTCCATCACCCTTAAATTCAAGAATAATACCCAATTCGGCAAAAGCTAATCTTACAAACTCTCTTACTTCTGTAGTTTTCCCTGTTGCAACAACATAGTCTTCGGGTTTGTCTTGTTGCAACATCAGATACATGGCTTCAATATAGTCTTTGGCATGTCCCCAGTCACGTTTCGACGAAAGGTTACCTAAGTAGAATTTGTCTTGTAAACCTAAAGCAATTCGTGATGCTGCACGAGTAATTTTTCGAGTTACAAAAGTCTCACCTCTAATAGGAGATTCGTGATTAAAAAGAATACCATTGCAAGCAAAAATATTGTATGCTTCACGGTAGTTAACGGTAATCCAATAAGCATAAAGTTTAGCAACGGCATATGGGCTTCGTGGATAAAAAGGAGTTTTTTCACTTTGTGGCATTTCTTGAACCAATCCGTATAGCTCAGAAGTAGAAGCCTGATAGAATTTTGTTTTTTCACTCAATCCCAATAAACGTATTGCATCCAATATTCTCAACGTGCCTATTCCGTCAGCATTTGCTGTATATTCGGGTGTTTCGAACGAAACAGAAACATGGCTCATTGCTGCAAGATTATAAATTTCATCCGGCTGTATTTCCTGAATAATTCGAATAAGATTGGTTGAATCTGTTAAATCGCCGTAATGCAGAATGAAATTTCTGTTTTTTACATGAGGGTCAAGATATAGGTGGTCAATTCTATCTGTGTTAAACATAGAGCTTCTACGTTTTAAACCATGAACGATATATCCTTTTTTTAATAAAAATTCTGATAAGTAGGCACCATCTTGTCCGGTTACTCCTGTAATTAAAGCTACTTTCTTTTTTGAAGTCATGATATATGTTTAAAATGTTTTGAAGTTGAACCTTTACGAAAAAAAATAATTTGTTTAACAAAGATAAAATAAATTATTAATTTTATAGATTAGGATTTTCAAAAAGTCTAAAAATTACGCCATTGAGGGTAATGAAACAAAAAACAACTTTGAGTCCACTCCGAAAAGTGTTTTTAGATAAAATTAACAGGATTTACAAGATTTTTTCAAAACGTAAAACATTAATTATCAACAATATAATCTTAATGGATTTTTATGCATTTTTGAAAATAGGTTTTTCGGAGCGGATTCGTGCGTTAATTAGCAACGGCATTTATGCCGTTGAATATGATAAAAAGAATAAATGGGCTTTAGCCCCAAATAAAATAATAATATGTCCTTTATAAAAGAATATAACAAATTTACTAAAAGATATGGATTTGATATTATTAGGCATTAATTTTTGGCTAAAGCCAAATAGATGTGTTCAATTTATACAACGGCATAAATGCCGTTGCTAATTATACAGTTTAAAATAATATTATATTTCTAAATGAACATATGCATTTATTTTATGAATAAATCCATTTAGAAAAGTCTTTATGTTACAAATACATTAAAAATAAAATATATAGTCCCCAACTTTTGAACTTGAGTCGTAAATTCACGATTTTTTTACGATTAAGTAATACCAACAAATTTGGGTATTACTTAATCGGGGTTTCCCGTTTTGCTCCCCGACACCTATCGCACTTTCATACAATTCGCTTTACTTTTATATGAATAAAACGGGTTAATTTAGTCTGTTGAAATTGTTTCGTTTTTTTGTAATGAAACATATAAACATAAAAAAAGGAGCCTTTAAGCTCCTTTTAAAATTATAAATTAAATTCTTTTTTTATGTTATCAACATAATCTAATTTTTCCCAAGCAAAAAATTCAACTTCTTTTTTTGTTTCTTTTTCGTTTTCAAAAACAGTAACCTCTTTTTTATAGTTTGTTCTTCCTACATGTCCCCACGAAGCTGTTTCTAAGAAGATAGGATTTTTTAAACCAAAACGTTTAATAATGGCATTAGGTCGTAAGTCGAAAACAGATTTAATTTTCTCGGCAATTTTACCATCAGATAAAATTTTGCCTTCGTTGTTTTTAACTGTGGCTGTACCATAAGTATTAACATAAACACCAACAGGCTCGGCAACACCAATAGCATAAGCAAGCTGAACAAGAACTTCTTCGGCAATGCCGGCAGCAACCATGTTTTTAGCAATATGACGTGCAGCATATGCAGCAGAGCGGTCAACTTTTGAAGAATCTTTGCCGGAAAAAGCACCACCACCGTGAGCACCTTTTCCTCCATAAGTATCAACAATAATTTTTCTTCCTGTTAATCCGGTATCTCCGTGAGGTCCGCCAATAACAAACTTTCCCGTTGGATTTACCAATAATCGGAAATTTTGGTTAAATAGTTTTTCAACTCTTGCCGGAATTATTTTTTTAACGCGTGGAATTAAATATTTTTCAATATCAGCTTTTATTGTATCCTGCATTTTTTTATCAGCCTCTAATTGAGCATTTTTTGAATCATCAGCCGGTTTACAAAAATCATCGTGTTGGGTTGAAATAACAATAGTGTCAATTTTTTTAGGATGATTGTTATCATCGTATTCAATTGTGATTTGAGATTTTGAATCGGGGCGAAGATATTTCATTACCTTGCCCTCTCTTCTAATATTTGATAATTCTTCTAAAATAATATGAGCCAATTCAATAGGAAGAGGCAAATAAAAATCTGTTTCTTTACAAGCATAACCAAACATCATTCCTTGATCGCCGGCTCCTTGATTTTCTTCTTTTTCGCGAACAACACCTTGGTTAATATCCGGAGATTGCTCGTGTATTGAAGATATTACAGCACAAGATTCGCTGTCAAATTTATAATCGGCTTTTGTGTAGCCAATTTCTTTAATCACTTTTCGAGCAATTTTTTGAACATCAACATAAGCTTTTGTCTTAACTTCGCCGGCTAAAAACACTAAACCGGTTGTGACAAGAGTTTCGCAAGCTACTTTTGATTCCGGGTCGTGGCGTAAAAATTCGTCTAATAGAGCATCTGAAATTTGATCTGCAATTTTATCAGGATGACCTTCTGATACAGATTCGGATGTAAATAAATATCCCATAAAATTAAATTTTAAATTATTAAGTATTTATAATTATGGGAAGGATGTGAAGATTGTAGTTAAAAATGTTGTTTTAGCATTTTTTTTTTGTGGTTGCAATCAATCAAATCTTTCCACTTTTTTATCGCAACAAAACTATAAATAATTTAGAATTATTACAAATAATAATAAAAAAAAGCTGCCTTAATATAATGCAATAAAAAGGCAGCAATTATAATCTTTCGTAAAAAATTTTTATATCAACCCATTCTTATGTTTTTCTGCAATCACTTTAAGCATATCTTTTGTCATTGTTTCGAGGTTAAAAGAAGGATTCCATCCCCATTCTTCTCTAGCACAAGAGTCGTCCATATTGTTTGGCCAAGAATCTGCAATAGACTGTTTAACAGGGTCAACGTCATAATCCATAACAAACTCAGGCATTTCTTTTTTAATTGCATTAGCAATAATTTCAGGATCGAAACTCATTGAGGTAACATTAAAAGAATTGCGATGTTTTAATTTTGAAGGGTCTGCTTCCATTAAATCAATAGCTGCATTTATCGCATCGGGCATATACATCATATCAAGAAATGTGCCTTTAGCCAAAGGACAAGTAAATTTTTTGTTTTTTACAGCTTCATAATAAATTTCAACAGCATAATCTGTTGTACCACCACCGGGTAAAGTAACATTAGAAATAATTCCGGGATATCTAACGCTGCGAGTATCAACACCAAAACGTTTAAAATAATAATCGCTTAAAAGCTCACCGGTTACTTTTGTAACGCCATACATAGTAGATGGTCTCTGAATAGTGTCTTGAGGTGTATTATCTAAAGGAGTTGAGCTTCCAAAAGCACCAATTGAACTTGGAGTAAAAACAGCACAATTATTTTCTCGGGCAATTTCTAAAATATTAACCAATCCATTAACTCCGACATTCCATGCTGCCTGAGGTTTGTTTTCAGCAACAGCAGATAAAAGAGCGGCAAGATTATAAATTGTATCAATATTGTACTTTTTTACAACCTTTTCTACTTGCTCAAAATTTGTTGCATCTATTGTCTCGAAAGGTCCTGATTCTAATATTTCATCAGAAGGCTTTGTTTTTCTGAAAGCGGCAACAATGTTTTCGTTACCATATCTTTTACGAAGCTCCATTGTTAATTCCGAACCAATCTGTCCGGCAGCACCAATTATTAATATTTTTTTCATTTTTAATTTTATTTTAAAGAAGGAGAAACAGTACACTATATAGTCTTTTCATCCGTTCTTTATGTTAAGCAAAAGATTTAGAGTTATTAATATTTAAAAAATTTATTCAACAAAGATAATTTATTTAATTATATGGTTAAAAAATAATTACAAAAAGTTTTAATGATAAAAATCATATCTTAAATATAAAAATATAATTATTTTTATATTCAAAAAGTAATATATTTGTACACTTAAATTTATTAGTTATTAATAGAAATAAAATATAAAAATATGTTTGGAAAAATTAAACAAGATCTTCAAGAGACTTTTAAAGAGCTTAAAGAGCAAGGTCTTTATAAAGAAGAAAGAATTATTACAACGCCTCAAAGTGCAAACATTAAGGTGTCAACCGGAGAAAGTGTATTAAATTTTTGTGCAAATAATTATTTAGGATTAGCTAACAATAAAGAAGTTGCTAAGGCAGCATCCGAAACAATGGACAAATGGGGTTATGGACTTTCTTCTGTTCGTTTTATTTGTGGAACACAACAAATTCACAAAGACTTAGAGGCAAGAGTATCGAAATTTTTGGGTACAGAAGATACTATTCTTTATGCTGCTTGCTTTGATGCAAATGGTGGAGTTTTTGAACCTCTTTTGGGAGCAGATAGTGCATTAATTTCAGATGAGTTAAACCATGCTTCTATTATTGACGGTGTTAGATTGTGTAAAGCACAACGCTTCAGATATAAGCATTCAAACATGGAAGAACTTGAGAAATGTTTACAAGAGGCAAAAGATGCTAAATATCGCCTTATTGCAACTGATGGTGTTTTTTCAATGGATGGTGATATTGCAAACTTAAAAGGAATTTGTGATTTAGCAGACAAATATGATGCTTTGGTTATGGTAGACGATTCTCATGCAACCGGTTATATTGGTGCAACAGGAAGAGGAACAGCAGAACATTGCGGAGTATTGGGAAGAATAGACATTATTACAACAACCTTTGGTAAGGCAATGGGTGGCGGTAATGGTGGTTGCACATCAGGACGAAAAGAAATTGTTGAATTGTTACGTCAGCGTTCACGTCCATATTTATTTTCTAACACATTAGCACCTGCAATTGTTGGTGCAACAATAAAAGTTATTGATATGTTAGAAAAATCACCGGAGTTGCGTAACAAAACTATGGAAAATGCAAAATATTTTAGAAGCAAGATGGAAACTGCCGGATTCGACCTTGTTAAAGGTGATACAGCAATTGTTCCTGTTATGATTTATGATGCTCCTCTTGCTGTTAAATTTGCAGACGAGTTGCTTCAAGAAGGTGTTTATGTAATTGGTTTTGTTTATCCTGTTGTTCCTAAAGGAAAAGCAAGAATAAGAGTTCAGTTATCTGCTGCTCACAGCAAAGAAGATATTGACAAAGCTGTTGCTGCATTTATTAAAGTGGGAAAAGAATTAAAAATTATTTAAGAATTATATTCATTCTGATTTAAAGGCTGTCATTATTTTTTGGCAGCCTTTCGTTTTTTTAATATTTTAATATTTTGTATTTTTGTTGACAATAAATATTTAAACTATGATAACATTTTTGAAAGTCATATTAGTTTTTGCGATAGTTTACTACTTAATGAAACTTTTATTTAGATATTTTATCAAAAAATTTTTAAATAGTCACAATATAAACACAAATAACTTTTCGAAAGAAACAGAAAAAAAGGAAGGTGAGATTACTGTAGAAAATACTGGGAATAAAAGTAAAATTCACACAAAAGAAGAGGGTGAATATGTTGATTATGAGGATGTAGACGAATGATTTTTTTATTCGGATTTTTCTGAAACAGAATTTTTTGTGTAATCTTTAAAAAATTTTTTTTGAAAAAGGATAATTGTAAACACTCCAATTGTAATTGAGGAATCTGCTATATTAAAGATTGGACGAAAAAATATAAATTCTTGAGAACCCCACAAAGGAAACCAATCGGGGAAATGACCGGAAATAATAGGAAAATAAAGCATGTCAACAACCCTGCCGTGAAGAAAACTTGAATAACCTCCTCCTTCAGGAAAAAGACTTGCTATTTGATAATTGCTTTCATTAAAAATAATACCGTAAAAAGCACTATCAATAATATTACCAATAGCACCGGCAAAAATTAACGAAATACTAATAATAACAATTGTAGGGGCTTTGCTTTTAATAAGCTTATGTAAATACCAAGCAATTAAGGCAACCGCAAAAATTCTGAATAGACTTAAAAAGATTTTTCCAAAATTTCCGGCAAATTCGTAGCCAAAAGCCATTCCATTATTTTCAGTGAAATGAATAATAAACCAATTACCAAAAATATTTATTTCCTGACCCAGAAACATATGTGTTTTAATCCATATCTTGAGTGCTTGGTCAAGAAAAAGAATTATCAATACTGTCAAAACAGCTAATTTTGACTGTGATAAATTTTTCATAATTGATTAGATTGATTACAAAAAAATCTATTGTGGAAGTTTATCCACAATAGAAATATTTTATTTTGATTTTTGATTGCGTTTAGCATCAATGCATAAGGTTGCATGAGGAACTGCACGCAGGCGTTCTTTAGAAATAAGACGACCGGTTTCTCTACAAATACCATAAGTCTTGTTTTCGATTCTAACAAGTGCTGCCGATAAGTGCTCAATAAACTTTTTTTGACGTTGAGCCAACTCGCTAATTTCTTCTTTTGATAAAACAGAAGCACCCTCTTCTAAAACTTTAAATGTTGGAGCAGTATCTTGAGTATCATTACTGTATTTATGAGACAATGTTTTTTTTAGTATCTCAAAATTTTCTTTAGCCTTTGCTAGTTTATCTTCAATTATTTCTTTAAATTCTTGAAGTTCTTCATCTGAATATCTTACATTATTTTCTACCATAACAGTTAAGGTTTAAAATTAAATTTTGCTTATGCTAATTCTTGTCTTAATTTCCTCATCAATTTCAACATCTTTAGCATTATTGTTTTCTAATTTATCTACTAAATTTATTGTTGTTGCCAACGTTTGTGAGCCAATATATTGCTTATGAGAATTAATTGCTTTATTTATTAATTCGTGTTTTTGAATATTAAGAGTGATTTTATCTGTCACATCAAAACCCCTGTCTTTTCTTAAGTTTTGAATACGGTTAATAAATTCACGAGCAATACCTTCTTGTTTTAATTCTTCTGTTATATTAACATCAAGAGCAACAGTAAGTTTTCCTTCGTTAGCTACCAACCAGCCCGGAATATCTTCCGAAATTATTTCAACATCTTCTAAGTGTAATTCAATCGATTCTTCGTTTACAAACACAACAAATTTACCATTATTTTCAAATTCTGCAATATCTTTCTGATTTATTTTACTTAAAGAAGCGGAAATTTGTTTCATTAATTTGCCATATTTTGGACCTAAAATTTTAAAGTTTGGTTTTATTTTTTTTACCAAAATATCGGTTGTGTCACTTAAGTATTCAATATCTTTAACGTTTGTTTCCGAAAGAATAATGTTTTTTACAGCTTCAATATATTTTTTTGTTGTCTCATCGTGAACAGGTATCATTATTTTGCTCAAGGGTTGACGAACACGAATGCTTACTTTTCGTCGTAATCCAAGAATCATTGAAGATATTTTTTGAGCAAGATCCATTCTGTTTTCCAATTCAATGTCTATATAATCAGGCTTATGTTTTGGGAAAACAGACAAATGAACAGAACCTGTTTCGTGCTTCTGTGTTACTTTATTAAGATCTTGATATAATTGATCCATGAAAAATGGAGCAATTGGTGACGAAATAATTGATATTGTTTCGAGACAAGTATATAATGTTTGATAAGCAGCGATTTTATCTTTTGAATATTCTCCGCCCCAGAAACGTTTTCTGTTTAAACGAACATACCAGTTACTTAAATTTTCTGTAACAAAATATTGAATTGCACGACCGGCTTTTGTTGGTTCATAATTATTATAATACGATTCAACTTTTTTAACCAATGAATTCAGTATCGACATTATCCAGCGATCAATTTCAGGTCTTTCGTTTATTGGAATTTCTTCTTCTTTAAAAGAAAAATTATCAACGTTTGCATAAAGAGCAAAGAATGAATATGTATTATAAAGAGTTCCAAAGAA
>QMPG01000060.1 GCA_003648455.1 Bacteroidota bacterium | reverse complement strand
TTGGTGTTTTTAAAACCCCAAATTTGGGTACTTCTAATGCGGGGTTTACCGCTTTACTTTCCGCTATCCATCGCTAATTCATGCAATTCACTTCGTTTTTGCATGAATAAAGCGGGTTAATTTTACAGCATAGTCAATAAAATTACTAAGCAATATTTCAAAATTATCCTCTTTTTTATGAGTATAAATAATTACACTAGAACTTCTAATATAATCAATGACAATTTTTGACTATTTTTGTAATGATTTGTAAATCAATCCGACGACTCTGTCTGAAGCACCTGATTTACCCATCTTATTTTTTAATGTTTTATAATTATCAAGCATCTTTTGTCTATATTCTTTGTCAAATAAGATGTTATCTAATTCAATTTTTAGATTTTTAATATTTAAGTTATGTTGAATTAATTCTTTTATTACTTCATCGTTCATAATCAAATTTACAAGTGATATATATTTCACTTTTAATAAACTCATACCCAAAAGAAAAGCATACTTACCTCCTTTAAATTTATAACAAACTACCTGAGGAGTAGAAAGTAAAGCTGTTTCGAGTGTTGCAGTACCCGAAGTAACCAAAGCTGCATCCGACTGTTGCACAATTTGATAAGTCTGATCGAAAATTATTTTTACATTTCTATCATTAATAAACTGCTGATAAAATTCTTCTTCGATTGAGGGTGCCGCAGCTATCACAAACTGATAATCTTTATAAAAATCAATTATTTTAAGCATTTCGGGTAATATCATTTTAATCTCCTGCTTTCTGCTACCAGCCAAAAGAGAAATTATCGGTTTGTCTTCAAGATTATTTTTTAAAATAAATTCCGAAAAAGATTCATTTTTACCTTCCCTGTTTTCTAAAGCATCAATCAAAGGATTACCCTGAAAATCAACGCTATAGTTAAACTTATTATAAAATTCTTTCTCAAATGGAAATATCACATACATCTTATCTATAAATTTTTTAATCTTTTTTATACGTGATTGTTTCCATGCCCAAATTTTTGGAGATATATAATAATAAACCTTAAATCCTGAATTATGTGCAAACTTTGCTATTCTCAGATTAAAACCAGGATAATCAATTAAAATAATTACATCAGGTTTAAACTCTTTTATGTCGTTTTTACAAAATTTTATGTTGTTGAGTATTGTCTTTAGATGAAGTAAAACCGTGAGAAATCCCATAAAAGCAAGCTCGTTATAATGTTTTATTAGAGTACCTCCCTGAGCCTTCATTAAATCACCGCCCCAAAAACGTATCTCTGCATTTTTATCTTTTAACTTTAATGATTTAATTAAATTTGAACCATGCAAATCACCCGAAGCTTCACCTGCTATTATATAATATTTCATGAGTTTATTTAATTACGAATTAAGAATTATCAATATTTTAACTTTTATTAAATAAGACTTCTAATTTTTAAAATTCATATATATTTATTCTATTTCAATATTATAATCATCTAATAGTCCAACAACTCCTGATAGTGAAAATTTAGCCTTTTCTATTCTATTATTTTCAGGATTAATTGAAAAATTATATGATGTTCTAAAATCAACATTTTCGAGTACACTATTTTTAAATATGGCTCCTGCTAAATCACAATTTAAAAAACTTGCGCCGGAAAGATTAGCTTCTGTAAAATCGACTTCATGAATAAGACAATCAATAAACTTCACCTTTTTTAAATTCCGCTTATAAAAAGACGACAAATTTAACTGACAAGCTTTAAAATTGACAGAGAACAAAAAATCGTTACAATCTTCAAAATGCACACCTAATAGTTTACATTCTTTAAATTTGATGTTTCTAAAAGCAGTGTTAATGCTTTTTACCATACTTAAATCACAATTATTAAATTCACAATCAATAAAATCTGTTCCCGATAAATCCGAATTAGAGAAAACACAATTATTAAAAATACAATTTTCATAATCGGCTTTAATTAATTTATTCTTTAAAAAGTCTGTGCCTTTAAAAGACTTATCGTGATAATAATTTTTGTCCATGAATTTTTTTTCAAATGTTGAGACTACTCCGAAAACTAAAGTTATCAATTTATAGCCGCTTAGCGGATTTATAACAAATTGACATACAGATTAATAGCTTTCGGTCTTTTTGTAAAGTTAACCGCTTAGCAGCTTTTCGGAGTGGATTCAATGTTCAGTAATTAACTATAAAAAAATTAATTACATTCAACTTTCAACACTGTCAGGAGCTTCGCACTCTGACAGGTTTTCTAAACCTTAAACTTTCACTTACACAAAGAACTTCAAAACAATAATTATTAAACCATAAATCATTGTTGCTAAAACTACACCTCTGGCTGAAGAGAGAAAATTCTTTTTAATAAATAAATAAAAAACTGCCATATTTGGTAATACACTTAAACTAACAATATGTGATGTTAAGTGAAATAACACAAAATGTTTATAGAAATTCTCAAACGAACCAAAACGATTTTGATTTAATAAATAAAAAATAAAAATTGCGATAATTGGAACGATTAAACCCGAAATAAGACCTATTTTTTGTTTATTATACTTTGATTTTACATTTTTATCCATACTAATTAACTTTTATAAGTGATTTTTCAAATCCCTTTTCTTTCATTTCTTCAATTGTTCCATACGAAGTAAAATCAACTTTTATTGGCACAATTGAGGCATAATTATTTCTTAAAGCCCATTCGTCTGTATCTTCGGCATCGGGTTCAAAATTATTAAAATTACCTGTAAGCCAATAATAATCTTTGTTATTTGGATCAACACGCTTATCAAATTCTTCTTTCCAAACACCTTGGGCTTGTCGACAAACTTTAAAACCTTCTAACTCATCAATATCAATAACAGGGAAATTAACGTTCAAGCAAATGCCCTTAGGCAATCCTTTTTCCATAACCTTTTCGAATATTTGCTGTGAATATTTCTTGGCAAGAGCAAAATCAGCATCTAATGAATGAGATAAAATTGAAAAACCAATTGACTGTATTCCATTTAAACAGCCTTCAATTGCGGCTCCCATTGTACCTGAATAAATAACACTTATTGATGCGTTTGATCCGTGGTTAATTCCTGAAACAAGATAATCAGGCTTGCGGTCAACAACCTGATTTAAAGCCAATTTTACACAATCAGCAGGAGTTCCTGAGCAACTATAAATCTTAACATTATCATATTCTTCAACTTTATTTAAGCGAATCGGATTTTTAAAAGAAATTGCATGAGACATTCCCGATTTGGCTGTTTCGGGTGCTACAACTACAATGTCACCATAAGGCTTAACTACTTCAATCAAATTTTTTAACCCTTTTGCACTTACTCCATCGTCGTTTGATACAAGAATTAAAGGTCTTTTGTTTGCTTTCAATATTAAAAATTTTTAATTATTTATAAAAATACAAATATATTTAAAGTATTAATGAATTAAACCATAATACTAAAAAATTTTATAAGAAGCTGTTAGTGAAATCAATAATGAAATTATTTAAAAAGTTATAAAGTCGAGTTCTCTCCGAAAAGACCTGACATGTTTGTAGCAATAAAAAACAGTATAGTAAAATACTGATAATCTGAATAATAAGAAACATCTCAGTTCTTGGTAATTTAAAATTTAAACTTTCCCGAGTGGAATCAAAGTTAAGAGTTATTAAGTTATAAGTAGTGCCAGCACAAAAATCCGTAAATTCTTAGTTGTGCTGTCATTTCGAACGTAGTGAGAAATCTCATTCAACTTATATATACTGTGTTATGAGATTTCTCACTTTTAGGCGAAATGACAATATGGGCGTTTTCGTGCAAACACAAAGTAGTATTCGTTTATTTTTTTAATGAGATAAATCAAATTCGTCAGAAGGAGAAATAAAATATAATTTTTTTACTATTTTTGTTGTTCTAAAATTTTATAAAAAAGATGAAGATATCATACAATTGGATAAAACAATACATTGATACAGATTTAAGTTATCAAGAAGTTTCTGAAATATTGACAAACACAGGTCTTGAAGTTGAAGGAATAGAAAAATTTCAATCAATAAAAGGTGGATTAGAAGGATTAGTTATTGGTGAGGTAAAAACATGCGAAGCACATCCCAACTCAGACCATTTAAGTATAACAACTGTTGATGTTGGCGGAAATGATTTATTACCTATTGTTTGTGGTGCTCCTAACGTAAGAGCCGGACAGAAAGTTGTTGTTGCTACAGTTGGCACAATACTTTATGATGGTGACGAAAGTTTCAAAATAAAAAAAGCAAAGATGCGAGGCGAGCCATCAATGGGAATGATTTGTGCTGAAGATGAAATTGGCATTGGTACTTCTCATGACGGAATAATGGTGCTCGATAATGATGTTGAAGTTGGAACTCAGGCAAAAGATTATTTTAATATTGAGAATGATATTATTTTCGAAATCGGACTTACTCCAAACAGAATTGACGGTGCTTCACACTATGGTGTAGCACGCGATTTGGCTGCTTATCTTAATCAATATCAAAAAGTTGCTTTAAAAAAACCTGTTGTTGATAATTTTAAAATTGATAATAATGATAATTTTATTGATGTTGAGATTGAAAACAAGAATGCATGTCATCGTTACACAGGAATTACATTGTCAGAATTAGAGATTAAAGAGTCTCCTGCTTGGCTACAAAATCGCTTAAAATCAATTGGCTTAAAACCTATTAATAATGTTGTTGATGCTACAAACTTTGTGCTTCACGAAACAGGTCAGCCTTTACATGCTTTTGATGCGGATAAAATTAAAGGCAAAAAAATTATTGTTAAAACACTAAAAGAAGGAACAAAATTTACCACACTTGATAAAGTTGAACGCAAATTATCGTCAAACGATTTAATGATTTGTAACGAAGAGGAAGGAATGTGTATAGCCGGTGTTTTTGGTGGAATAGAATCAGGTGTTACTGAAAATACAAAAAATATTTTTCTTGAAAGTGCTTGTTTCGATTCTGTTTTTATTCGCAAAACATCGAGACGTCATTTATTACAAACCGATGCTTCTTTTCGCTTTGAAAGAGGTGCAGACCCAAACATTACCGTTTATGCTTTAAAACGTGCGGCTCTGCTTATTAATGAATTAGCCGGTGGTAAAATTAGTTCTAATATTGTTGATGTTTATCCTAAACCTATTGAAGATTATAATGTTATTGTTAGTTACAACAATATTGATAGATTAATTGGAAAAAAAATCGAAAAAGAAGCTATTAAAAATATTTTAGCATCTCTCGACATAAAAATTGTAGCTGAAGATGAAAAAACACTTAATCTAGAAGTGCCTACTTACAGAGTTGATGTTAGACGTGAAGCCGATGTAATTGAAGAAATTTTAAGAATCTACGGATATAATAATATTGAAATTTCAGGACAAGTTAAATCGACAATCTCTTATTCAGAAAAACCTGATAAAAATACAGTTACAAATCTCACTTCCAATCTACTCTCAAGCATTGGATTTAATGAGATTATGTCAAACTCACTTACAAAATCATCATATTATGAGAACTTGAAATCTTATGATAAAGATGAGCTTGTTTCAATATTAAATCCTTTGAGTTCAGACCTCAACTGTATGCGTCAAACATTATTGTTTGGTGGTTTAGAAGCTATTGCATTTAATATTAACAGAAAAAATCCTGATTTAAAATTTTATGAATTTGGAAATTGTTATTCAATAAATAAAAAAAATCAGGATGAAAATCCAATAAAAAAATACAATGAAGGTTTTCACTTATCATTATTTGTAACAGGATTAAAACAACAAGCTAATTGGATTATAAAAGCTGAGCCTTCAAATTTCTATTTGCTAAAATCTTATGTTGAAAATATAATGCATCGTCTGGGCATAGATATAAATTCTGTTGATATTAACGAACTAAATTCTGATATTCTCAATTATGGCTTACACTACACTCACAATCAAAACAATAATAAAACACCATTTGTGTCTTTTGGTAGTGTTAACAAAAAAATATTAAAAGCATTTGATATAAAAACAGATGTTTTTTACGCTGATTTTGATTGGGATGCTGTTTTGAAAATATTAAAAACAAAAAAAGTATCATATACTGAAATTGCAAAATACCCGGAGGTAAAACGTGATTTAGCTTTATTATTAGATAAAAAAATACGTTTTGAGCAAATTAAAACTCTAGCTTTTAATACTGAAAAGAAACTATTAAAAAAAATTTCATTATTTGATGTATATGAAGGCAATAAAATAGGAGAAGATAAAAAATCTTATGCCATTAGTTTTATCTTGCAAGACCCATTCAAAACTCTTACCGACAAGCAAATTGATAAGATAATGAATAAATTTATAAAAGTATTTGATAACGAATTAGGAGCAAAAATCAGATAAGAAACACGTTTAGAAAAGCAAAAATTAAAAGTTGAATCCACACCGAAAAGTGTTTTTCGTCATTGCTTCTCCGCCAGCTGGCGGAGAAGCAATCTCAACATGCTGAATTACAAAGCTATAGATTGCTTCGTTCCTCGCAATGACGTACTCTTTCTACTTTTCGGAGTAGCCTCAAAGTGAAAAAGTTAAAAGAAAAATCACTAACTTTACAAACTTAAATCTCTGTAATGGAACGATTAGAAATCTATAAAGGTGATATAACAAAACTCAAAGTTGATGCTATTGTTAATGCCGCCAATAAGACGCTACTAGGAGGTGGTGGTGTTGATGGAGCCATTCACAGAGAAGCAGGCAAAGAACTATTAGCTGAATGTCACACTTTAAATGGCTGTGAAACAGGCGAGGCAAAAATTACCAAAGCCTACAAACTGCCATGCAACTTTGTTATTCACACAGTTGGTCCTGTTTGGTATGGAGGGAAAAATTTTGAAGAAGAATTATTAGCATCCTGCTATAAAAAAAGTTTAGAACTGGCTGTAAACAATAATATTAAAACAATTGCTTTCCCAAATATCAGTACAGGAGTTTACCGCTTTCCGAAAGATAAGGCAGCAAAGATTGCAATATCAGAGGTGAAAAAATTTCTATCTGCCAATAAATCAATAAGTAAAGTGATTTTTGTAACTTTCGACGAAGAAAACTTTAAAATTTATAAACATAATTTGGTTTGATAATAAAAATATGCTTAATTTTAACTTTTAAAACTTTAAAAAATTGAATGTATTAAAAATAGACTCAACCGACGACAGTCCAAGTATATATTTAGATGCTGAAAATTTGGTGTTTAAAATTCATGGTGTTTCAATTCCTGAAAACGCAAATGCTACTTTTTTGCCCGTAATTGAATGGATAGACAATTATTGCAATGATATTGACACATTAAAATGTGAGTTCTTTTTTCAATATCTAAGCTCTTCAACACATACAGTTTTATTTCATCTTTTACAAAAACTTGAAGATTTATATAAAAAAGGCAAAAATTATTCAATCTTGTGGTGTTACGAAAAACCCGATGAAGATATGTTAAAAACAGGAATTAATTTTTCCGGTATTTTAGATATTCCTTTCGAATTTGAACCAAAAGATTAATTTAATATTCCTTTATAATTGATGACTCTAATAATAATTATAATTACAAGTTTACTCTCATTTGCTGCTTTTAATAGAAAAGAGCTTTTTTACAAATATAATTTTAACGCTTTCCAAATTTACCATAGAAAACAATGGTATAGAATGTTTTCATATGCATTTCTTCATGCTAATTATATGCATCTAATAATTAACATGATAGTTCTATATTCATTTGGAACTTCTCTTGAACGTTACTTTTATTACTATTTTGGATCAAAATCAAATTTATTTTTCATTTGTTTATATGCAGGAGGAATTGTTATCTCAACAACATATTCCTTATTCAAAAACCGTGAAAATTACAACTACAATGCAGTAGGTGCATCGGGTGCTGTATCAGCCGTTGTATTTGCCTCAATTTTTTTCGACCCTCTTAGCAAAGTCTGGTTTTTTGGCATTATTCCTATTCCGGGAATTATTTTTGCTTTCGCTTATTTAATTTATTCATATTATATGAGCAAAAAAAATATTGATGATGTTGGTCACGATGCTCACTTTTGGGGTGCTGTTTTTGGTTTGATCTACCCAATTATTTTGAAACCCGAGCTGTTTCAGGTTTTTATAAATCGCTTGCTTAATTTTTAATAATTTAGCTGTAAAAATTATCATAAACATTAATCCATCATTTAAAATATTCTTTAAATAAAATAAACAAATCCCCCCCCCTTTTGTTAATTATCTATTGTTTCTTTAAGTTTGTAAAAAATATCATTTCAAATGAATAAAGCAATATTTCTAGACCGCGACGGTGTAATTAACAGTGATAAAGGTCATTATTATATCTATAAAGTTGAAGATTTTAAAATTAATGAAGGAATAGTTGAAAGCCTGCAAAAATTTCAGGAAAACAACTTTTTATTAATAATAATATCAAACCAAGGCGGTGTCTCAAAAGGAATATATAGCATAAAAGACGTTGAAAAAGTTCACGAGTATTTAAAAAGCAATTTAAAAAAATATAACATTGAATTAACAGAAATTTATTATTGTCCTCATCACTCCAGCAATGAAAAATGTTTATGTCGAAAGCCAAACACATTAATGCTCGAAAAAGCAATTGCCCGTTTTAATATTAATGTTTCCGAATCGTTTCTTATTGGTGATGGTGAAAGAGATATTGAGGCAGGGAAAAAAGTTGGTTTGCATACAATTAAAATTGATGCTAATGAAAACATCTCAAAATACTGTAAGCTAATTATTAATGATTAATTATTAATTGTTAATTCGTAATTCGTAATTGTTAAATGATAAAGTCAAAATATATATGTAATAACGGGGATTTTGTTCTGAGCGATTTGCCTGTGTTAACAACACAAAACAGGGCGTTTCGTTATGGTGATGGTCTTTTTGAAACAATGCATGCAAATGGCACAAAAGTTCAATTTCTTGACGAGCATTTTATAAGACTTACATATGGGCTTGAAAAATTAAAAATGAACATCCCTGATTATTTTACTCTAGAATATATAAACAACCTGATTATTAAGCTTCTCAACAAAAATAAATTATATCAAGGCGCAAAAGTACGCTTATCTGTTTTTCGTTGCGATGGTGGTTTATACACACCATTATCAAGAAATATTTCGTTTATTATTGAAACCGAAGAACTCGGACATGCAAAATACACACTAAACAATAAAGGATTGGTAATTGATATTTATGATGAGATTAAAAAAAGTATAAATTATTTTTCAGATTTAAAATCATCAAATGCTTTACTGTTTGTTCTTGCCGGAATATTTAAAAAAGAAAACAACATTGACGATTGTATTATTCTTAATCAAGAAAATAAAATTGTGGAAGCAGTGAGCTCAAATATTTTTATTGTCAAAAATAATCAACTCTACACACCTGCATTAACAGATGGTTGCATTCCGGGTATTATGAGAACTCAAATTATTAAAACTGCAATATCGCTTAACTACACTGTTTTTGACGAGTGCAATATTAATCCAAACGATTTATTATCGGCTGACGAAGTTTTTTTAACAAATGCGATTTCTGGTATCAGGTGGGTTGTTGCTTATAAAAAAAGACGCTACTTTAACAAAACATCAAAAATAATGGTTAACAAACTTAACAAAAATGTTTTTACAAGTTAATTCATGCTTGGATTTTTAGGTGAGTTTGCCCAAATTTTAAATTTTTCCCCAAGACTATCAAGAATATTTTTCCAATAATCTTTTTTCACATCCATTATCTTGTCTGCTGAAATTTGAGAAACAATCCAATTTTTTTTTGACAACTCTTCATTTAATTGTTGAGGCTCCCAACCGGAATAACCAATAAAAAAACGCAATTGTTTCTCAGTAACAGAACCTTTTTTTACCAAATTTCTCAAAACATCAAAATCACCACCCCAAAAAATATTTTCGCAAACATGAATACTTTCTGGTATTTTATCACCTAAAGTGTGTAAATAATATACAGCATCTTGATTAACAGGACCACCAATTGAAACGTTAAAATCAAGATTAGATATATCTTTTAATATTTCACTTGATTTAACACTAACCGGTTTGTTTAATATAAAACCAAACGAACCATCATCATTATGCTCGGTTAAGAGAACAATAGAGCGATAAAAATAATTATCTTGAGCAAATGGTTCGGATATTAGAATTTTACCCTTACCTACCTGCCCTAGATTATGTTCAACATCAAATATATTAAGGTCTAAATTCATATTACTAAATTAAATAAAAAATTTTATGAATACTAAAAAATGTTTTATTTTTACTAAAAATAATTCCTCAAAAATATTCTTTTATAAATAAAAAAGGACTAAGATAATGAGGGTCATAATCCTTTTAAAATCAATTTTTAATTATGAAAAAAAATAGTTTATTAATTATTGGTATAGTAATTATTACTTTTTTTAGTTCATGTAACCAGGCAAAAAAAGAGATGAAAGCTACAAAAGTGCCATTAAAAGATTTTTTCAGAAATCCTGAAAAATCATCATTCCAGATTTCTCCTGACGGGAAATATTATTCATTCAAAGCTCCTTACAAGAAAAGGATGAATATTTTTGTACAAGAAATTGGAAAAGATTCTATAATTCAATTAACTAAAGACACAACAAGAAGTATTTCAGGATATTTCTGGGCAAACAACAACAGAATTTTATACCTGCGAGACACCGGCGGAGACGAAAACTATAAGCTTTATGGTGTAAATATTGATGGTAGCAATTTAATTTGTTTAACCGATTTTGATGGAGTAAGAACTCAAATTATTGACGATTTAGAAGACATCCCCGATGAAGTAATTATTGGATTAAACAAAAGAAACCCTCAAATTTTTGACCCTTATCGTTTAAATATTGTTACAGGCGAAATGAAAATGATTGCCGAAAATCCGGGAAACATTATGGGTTGGATGACTGATCATGCAGGGAAATTAAGAGTTGCTTTTGTTCTTAACGGTCTTGAAACAAGTATTCTTTATCGTGATACCGAAGACCAAGACTTTAAAGTTGTGTTAACTACTGATTATAAAGAAGGTGTTGACCCGTTATTTTTCGATTTTGACAACAAAAATGTTTATGCTTCTTCAAACCTCGGTAGAGATAAAAAAGAAATTGTTTTATTTGATATTGCCAATGGTAAAGAAATTAAGACTATTTATAAAAACGATGAAGTTGATGTTTCTCGCTTAAGCTATTCGAAAAAACGTAAAGTTGTTACCTCTGTTTCTTACGTTACCGACAAACGACACAGACATTTTTTTGACAAAGAAACCGAAGATTTATTTACAAGATTGAAAAAAGATCTTGGACAATATGAAATTGCAATCACAAGTGAAACTAAAAACGAAGATAAATTTATTGTAAGAACATATAGCGACCGTTCTTTAGGTGCTTACTATTTATATGATACAAATACTGATAAATTAGAAAAAATTATTGATGCAGCTCCATGGATTGACGAAAACAATATGGCTATAGAAAAACCTATTGAATATAAATCACGCGATGGTTTAACTATTCATGGCTATTTAACATTACCAAAAGGTGTTGAAGCTAAAAACTTACCTGTTGTAATAAATCCTCACGGCGGACCATGGGCAAGAGATTATTGGGGTTTCAACCCTGAAGTTCAATATCTTGCAAACAAAGGCTATGCTGTTTTACAAATGAATTTTAGAGGCTCTACAGGTTATGGTCGTAAATTTTTAGAATCAAGTTACAAACAATGGGGTTTAACAATGCAAGACGACATTTCTGATGGTGTTAAATGGTTAATCGACCAGGGTATTGCAGACCCAAAACGTGTTGCGATTTATGGTGCAAGTTATGGCGGTTATGCAACACTTGCAGGCTTAACATTCACTCCTGAATTATATGCCTGTGGTGTAGATTATGTTGGCGTTGCAAACTTATTTACTTTTATGAAATCTATTCCTCCTTACTGGAAACCTATGTTAGAAATGATGTATAATCAAGTTGGAGACCCTGTAAAAGACAGTGCCCTACTCGCTGCTGCTTCTCCTGTTTTACATGCAGATAAAATTGTGGTTCCATTATTTATTGCTCAAGGTGCTAACGACCCACGTGTAAATAAAAACGAATCAGACCAAATGGTTGCTGCTATGAAAGCTCGTGGTATTGAAGTTGAATATATGGTTAAAGATAACGAAGGACACGGTTTTCATAACGAAGAAAACAGAATGGATTTTTATCGTGCTATGGGCGATTTCTTAGATCAACATATTGGAGATAGACCTAAAGTTGAAACTGATACTGAAGTTAAAGAAGAAGTTGAAAAATAATTTCTTTTTAAATCTATAAATTAAACAAATTTGACTTAACCCGGAAAATTCATTAATTTTCTACGATTAAGCAATACCAACAAATTTGGGAATTTCATTAACCCCAAATTTGGGTATTACTAAATCGGGGTTTCCCGCTTTGCACCCCACTATCTATCACACATTCATACAATTCACTTCGTTTTTGTATGAATA
>QMPG01000059.1 GCA_003648455.1 Bacteroidota bacterium | reverse complement strand
TACACAAACTGGATGAGTAATACAGTTACACATCCTGATAACTTTAACTCTATCAGAGGGTTCTTCTCTCGATACGCAGTTACTAAAGTTGTTAGAGGTGAGTTCTTCTACTCAAAACTTAGTATCACTGGACTTGAATTAGCTTAATTCAATCTTAATTGATTAATCAAACCCCATCAAAAAGATGGGGTTTTTTATTTGCTGAGTGTAAAGATAAAATAAACACCTTTGAGGAAATGATATGAACTTAAAAGAAATGAACACAGAATATGACGCATATATTCTAACAGAAGAATATTACTTAAAAGAAGGACTGAAAGCTTTTAAGAAAAGTAAAAGACTTTATAAGTATGCAGACAAGTTAGAGAAGGCACTTATTAAAGCCGAGTCAAAGAAAAGAATTTCCCCTATGGAAATATCCAGTCTCAAAGCTCTTAATAAAGATGTAATGAAATTAGCTGATGAATATAAAGTGATTGAAGATGAGCATGCAGTTGGTGGAGTTAAAAAAGTAGTCTCCAAAGCAAAACTTAAAAGAATTGATATGAAAAACTCTAATCTTATTAAAAAGATGAAGAAGGCAGAAACTAAATCCGCGTTTAAGAAAATTGGATTAGCTGCTTTAAGTGTTGGTTTATTAGCCGCTCTTTGGGGTACTGGTTCTATAACAGGACTTGGAGTAATTCGATCTGTTGGGGCTGTAAGTTCAAAACAAGGCGTAATTTAATCCTCGTATTCAACCCATAAATCACGAAAACTCTCAGTATACTTTTCTATATACTCTGAGAGTTTTTTTGTTTCTGAAATATTTCTTGAGTCGTTTTCTAACAGACATTTGAGCAAAAAAGTCTCAACACTATTAAAAAGCTTCGGTTGCTTTACTGGTAGTACTTTCATCTTCTATTTCCTCGAAATTAGCTTTGTGTTTGCTAATCAAATCACAGGATATATTAATAACGTTTTCATAACTACCATCTAAGGTTTTATATATTTCATATTTCTCTTTTGCGTCGTCCATCATCCCAATGTTATCGAGAGTGATAGTACCACCATTAAAAATATCTAAAGTTTTTTTGAAGAAAACTATTTTCCAATCATCTTGAAATGAATCTCCAATATTTTCTTCAATTAACATAAAAGCTACGTCGTAATGTTCAGGTATATAACCCATCTGAAATGTTGGATGGGCTGTTGATAAGAGTTTTATAACATCTGCGTTTTTATAATATTCTAATGCGTCATTGTCAATCTTGGAAGTATAAAACTTTGGTGTTGTGTTACTTAATATCATCCTTGTACTTACCTTTCCGTATCAGTTTTTTGTGTCATCTGGGTGTCTCTTCTAACACAGCGAGAGCGTTCAACAATTCTTCATCCCAAGCACCATCAATCCCAAAATGTTTCAAATGAGTTTTAACCATTGCCTGTAATGCTTTTTTTAATTCTTCGTTTTTCTTATCTGCTAATACTCTTTTTAGGTTAGCTATAGCTATTTCTTTTTTCCAGTTATGTCTTTCTTTTTTAAGCTCAGTCGCTTCTACATCTTGAGTGTCATGTCTTGCTCTTTCTTCCCACGCCAATCTTACAGCGTTATAGTGATCAGTATAAGCTAATTCTATTATATGTACTTTATACCAACTATCAAATGTTTTTTGTTCATTTATCATTTTTCTTCCCTTACTTAATTATACTAAATTATTCTTTTTTTGTCAACGATTGAGAAGGGTTGCTAGCACGAGATTAATTTGTCTAATTTTTTTATTAATTTTACTCTGTTTTTCTAAATAGATATCAAGATTTTTTCCAGTGACCAAATCTCCTTTGGAGTTTGTGTATTTAAATCGCTTGAAGATATGATTAGCTTTTGACATTTCCCATGTTTTATCAAGTTTATTATAAATGTATTTAATCTTCTTAATATCTCTATACTTTTTATTAACTAACACAATCCCTCCTAAAGAACATACTTACTTGTTTCTTCAATTTTTTTGTCTTTATTTGCACCTTGAAGCTTTTGTTCGATGATAAGCTTTACATCATCTTCTTGAATACCAACCTTTGAGAACTTCCAGATGTTAATATCATCACAAATTCCTTTAAGCATTGCATAACTAACATCAGCTCCAAGATGTTTAAGTTTTTCTGCCATATAAAGATGATAGATTTTCTCTTCTGGAATATAAGCTTCGAAAAACTGAAGAAACTCATCGTGTTGAGGAAGTTGATATTTGAAAACCTTATCAATTCTTCCAGGACGAAGGAAAGCACTATCAAATACTTCTATATGGTTAGTTGTGAAAATTGAAACAACATCATCAATATCTTCAACTCCCTCAAGGGTATTAAGAATAGTACTTAGAATTTGATTAGGAGCCATATCTCCACTCTCTCTATCAGCAAGAGCAGCATCAAAATCTTCAAATACAAAAATCTTTTTCTGTTTCTGGTAATATTCATCCGTACTTTCCATAAACTCCTTAATGGATTTGAATTGACGATACAAAATATTATTAGACTCAGCGATGTTTCTTAACCATCGAAGCGTCATAGTTTTACCAGTACCGGGCTTACCTTCAAGAACGATTCCTCGTTTCAATTTGATGTGATGTTTTTTACAATAATTCCGGAAGTCCTCGTTCATTAAAAACTTAATAGTGTCTTCTTCAATCTCTGTGAAGAAGTCGTGACCGATTATAGGAGTTTCGCTATCAAATTTGAAATTCTTTTTAATTTCTCTTTCTTTAAGAATTTGAAGAATTTCAACCATTTCGGTAGTTTTACCGATAATAAAGTCATAAGCTCTTTCCATTGTGAAAGGAGTAACGACTTTAATAAATTGGTATTCCTCAAGACGACAAATACTAAAATCTGTAATAGGTGCTGTATCTCCACTTGCAGAAATTGTATAATCTTGAATGAACCGGAAATTAAAACCATCGTTAGTTACTCTGTTAATACCAAGCGGTTCTATTTCATCTGCAAGTTCATGGTTTCCGGAAAAGAAACTTATAGTAAGTTCAGATTCTCCAAAAACTCTTTTAATATCTTCTTTGTAGGTTTTTACTACAAAATCTAAAACATCTCTCACCAAAAACCTCCATCGGTTTCATCAAAAACTTCAATCGACCCATATATATCAGATGACATATAAAGATTTAAACTATTCTCTTTTGAGTGGTTATGTATTTTTATAGGAAATACATCATTACTCGCAATATCACAATAACTATTAAATGTATCACAATTAACCGAAAAAGAATTAAGTCCTATCCTGTCTTTACTGCCTTTCATTGTTTCATTTATAATTTTTATCATGAAAAAGAAATACTCATATCTGGCATATTCAGTTTTTTATCTCGCGATGAATTAGCTACAAAAACAGATGTAATATATGAGCTTGATATTGTATAAGATATAGTCTGCATTTCTATAAACCCACTAATTTTAGACTCACTTATTACAGGAAAATCAATATACCAAGGAGAATCTAATATCATTTATACAACACCCTTTTTATCCCTTTTGGTATGTATCTATCTATCTTCGTAAGAAACATTAAACTTTCTTTATCTTTTTCGTATAGCCTTAAATCTCTGTCTCTAAGGGTATCATAAAAATAACCATCAGTCAAAAACAAAAGGAAAGGAAGTTTCTTTTTATCTTTAATAAAAATATGTTCTTTTTCATTAAGTTTCATATCTATACTATTGCCTATTATTTCACTTCTTTTTTCAAGATGTCTAAAGACATTTCTGGGATTAGTTCCACCTCCACCTTTTAGTTGATAGGTTTTCCAATCTCCAACTTTATATTCATAAATATTTTCATTAGCTACGCTATAATCCCACATAAGAATGTAAACTTTCCCAGATTGATTGAACTCAAGTTCTCTTGTTATCTCATCAATTTCTGTGAAGAACCTTTGTTTATCATACTCATCATAGAAACAAGAACCGGAAGTATCAAGAGCTATAATAATATAGTTCTGGTTTTTTGTTCTCGTTTTCAGTCTGTGTTTTCCCAGCATTCCATAACGACTTCTTGGATTCATAAGGTGAGTAATATAACTTTTCTTATACCCAGGCGTACTTCCTCTATCAGATAAAAATATATTTAATCCTTGTTTGAACTCTTTTTTCCAACTCACTTGAGATTTCAAAAGAGATTTAACAGCACCAGATAGAGAATTACCCTCAGTTACACCGGCCAATTTTCGGGCCGCTTGTAACGCTGGGTTGCCCTCAATCATTTTATCTGCTTGTTGAACAAGGTTTTCAATAAATATTCTTTGGGGAATAATACTTTCATCCTCTTCGTCTTTTAACTCTGGCGCTTCTGATATATCTGGATCGCCATAACCAATAACTTCAGCGTTGTAAGTTTCTTCTTCGGCCTTTAGATAAATACTATCTTGGTTTGCAATAATAACTGGAGTTAAAGTTTCTATTTCTACTTTCTCATAATCCCCTAAATTATTCTCACCTTTACTATTGCCAATCATTGCTTCTTTTGAAGGCATTTTACAGATTACAATTTTTCCTTCTTCGCGAGGATCATAACCAATAGATGAATATTTTCCATTTTCATCTTTACAAAATCCAGCAGACAAAAGAAACTCTTTTTTATCTTGTGGTTTTCGTTTGTTTTCATACCAAGCATATAATCTTGGTGTGGTATAAGCTTCTTTTTTAAGTTTATAATAATGGTTCTTAAAAGCATCTGGTATAGTGCAACCACCAACTTCTGTTGGTGGCTCTGGTTTAAGCCCCAGAAATTTCATTTCATTTATTTCATCATTAATAATAGCATCTTGACAGATGTTAACAAGTTTAAAGTTCTTTAAGTGGTCGTGAAGACCTTTTGAATGATGTTTGAATATATGTTCTGCTTCGTGAATAAGAACAAAATACATCTGTTCAATCGGTAGCTTAAGGAAACTATCTGTATAAACAAACTTCACACGATTATTAGAATAATTAACTCCTGCATATCCTTCCCATATTTCACCATTTTCTTTTACTTGATTAAGAAGTCCCCATTCATCCTTAACAAAATCACTATTAATTATAAAAAGATATATCATAGGTTCTTTGTCTATAAGATAGAAAGAAAGTTTTGATATAATTTCTGGCCTATTCATCTTTTCCCCTTAATTAATTATAGACAATTATTCTTTTATTGTCAAGAATAATAATTCATTTAATTCTATAGTAGATTTTCCAATAGTTAAAGCGTTAGCTTTTAAGGCTAGAGGGTTTGTTAGAGTTGGACCACGCCATTTAGTACAATAATCAGGAGGACCATTGCCAATATCTATTTCGTGCCAACTAAAAGCTGGTTTTCCTATTTCTGGTTTAATAGCTTTCCACACTAAGAAAAATTCTGGATTAGGAACACATTGTATATAATTTTCTTTATCTCCATCAGTCCAAGCGGCCCAAACACAAGCTGCTTCTTCTGGAGTTTCCATTTCTACATATCCATCTTTAATTATCATGTTTTTCCCACACATTATCAAGTATGTCGTAAATCAACTCTACTTGTCTATTTGTAAATTTCCATCTTTTGTTTATATTCAGCTCTGCCCAATCATAAGGATTAGTTTTTCTTTCTTCTGCAACAGCAAACCAATCAGCCATCAATTCTGTTATATGTTCGTTTGGCATTTTTGTTGCATCAACTATTTTCACTGGAACATCATCTCTACTTTCAGCATTAAACATTGTTTTACTAAAATTAGATTCCCAATGTTCAGGATGATGTGGGTTTGACAATATATGATAAATAGTTGCTTCACTCGCCATTTCTTTTATATCTTCTGGAATTTCATAATCAATCCCTTTTCTTTTACAATAATAACTCCACGTTGTAAAAATATAAGGAGTATATTCTGGTTCTGCGAACTTTGATAAATCGTGGTTTTCTATTGGAATTCTTGGAATTTCTGAATATTGTTTCATTATTAAATTATACCACTTTTCCACTAATTCAATATGGTTTTTAGTTCTTTCAAAAAAATGCCATATCATTTTTCTTGTTGGTTTAATCATTCGCCTTAACCTCTATTTTAAATTCAGGTTTATCATTCCATACAGCTCCAAACCTTATAGCTTCTTTATCGTAAATAGTAATCTCCATAGATTCTTCGAATGTTATATTACTATAACTATTTGATATAATTGTTTTTTGTGTTATTTCAACTGGTGATGTTATATCATAAATAAAAAGGAACAAACCAGACACTAAAAAAATCAAACCTAATATTAAACTAATTTTTGATTCATCAATCCAGCTACTCACAAACAAAAAAACCGCGATCACTATTAAAATTATTCCTATTAAAAACATTTACTTACTTCCTTTTTAATCATTATATTTTTCTATTTCCGTAACACCCATGCCAAGCAAAACTGCAAATAACATCAAAAGAACAAATGAACCACCAGCTACTGCAAAATACCAATTAGGATAAGACGAAGAAAAAACAATCTTATCCATAGTTAAGCTAAAGGCTATAATGGCCTGTAATTCTAAAACAGACATTACTGATATTAATATTGTTAATAAACTTCTTTTTTTCATTTTTTCCTCTTAATTAATTATACACAATTATTCTTTTTCTGTCAACACAAATTGTCTAACGAGTTAATAATAGAGCGTGGCTCAATTTTGTTTGTGAGAAGTTCTTGCAACTTCCAGTCAAGAGCTGTCATTTCTTCGTAGATTTCCATTGTCCATTTCAATTCGTCTTTTTCTTTTAATATTTCTAAAATCGCCTCAGCAAAAACTCTAATTTCAAGTTGAGCATGTTTATGGCATCTTAGTTCAAGAAAATGAAGAAGGTTTCTTAAATCAGCAGTAAAATAAAACTCAGTATAAATAGAAGAAGGAATAACCATTCTTGCCATTTCTTTTGCAACGCCTCTCTTAATCATTACTTCATAATTATATAAAGCAAGATCCATTGCTTCTTCATATTCAAGTGCAATGTTAAAATTTTCAAAAGGCTCAAAAGTATCACCGCTTCCTTGATGATTTGTTTTTCCCTGTATACGCCAATCTTCCGGAGTATAATATTCATTAATTATAGGAGAATATCTTTGTGAATATTCATTTGTGGAAAAAGTCCTATGGCGAAGATATTGTTTCATTACAAAATTAGGAACCTTAGCATGAAAAGTAAAAACTACTTGTTCAAAAGGTGTCATATGTTTATTTTTATATAAATATCTAATTAAGCCTCTATCGGCTTTGTCGCCCTTTTTGGCGTTTCCACCAGTTGAAACTCTTGCTGATTGAAGGATGCGATAATCGTCTCCCATCATATCAATCAGTTCTACAAAACCATGATCTAAAAATGTTTTCATTCAAACTCCCTATTTGCTATTCTTAATTTATGTGTCGCCCATTCCATAATTCCATCATGCTGTATTTTTGATTTCGCAAATAAACTGATAGTAGGAACTAATTCCTGTCCATTAGTATTATAGAACTGTCCATATTCTACTTTGTCTTCAATATAATCTCTTAGAAACTTAAAGCTGATTTCTAGTTTTTTCAACCCAGCTTCTCCGTTGTCCTGATAATATTGTTCAAGATTTCTTTTATCTCCACCTGTAACACTATAGTTGCCATTATTAATCCATCCTGATTGAATATGATCTCTAAGATCTGAACTGATGTTTTCACATATTTCTTTATATTGCTCAGACCAATTATTTACAATGTTATCAAACCTACTACTAGTAGTAGTTTTATTTTTAATTTGCTTATTATTAACAGGCAATTTTTTGCCTGTTCCACGAGCAATATTTTGCCTCATCGAAGCTTTTATCGGTTGATATTGTAGTAAATGATATGTGTTATGCTTCTTCTGTCCATAGAAAGTTGTATTCCACGCAAGTAGTTTATAACTTTGCAATTTTCTTTTCAGTAAATCCACATTTCTTACACTACAACCCATATCTTTTGCTAACGTATCCCTAGAAGGAAAAGCCGTAATTTTATCACGAGCGTAACTTAAAAGTATCAAATATAAGCGCATCGAAGAATGGTCAATGTCGGTATTGACTAATAAGGAGCGTTCGATTGGAACTTTCCAATCTATCTTGTTGTAAACAAAACCATCTTCCATAAATTTTCTTATACGCTATCCCCAACCGCAAGAAGAGCTATTCCACCAATAAACGATGCAGCAACTCCAGCTATTAAACCCCAATTATCTTTTAAGTATTGCAACTGCAGTTTAGCTAACTCAATAGAAATTGACCAGCTTCTTAGTATAGCAACAATGAAAAGAACTATTCCAATTCCAACTAAAACAAACCCAAATATTTTTAGCATTATTTTAGCTCCAGCTTTAATTCTTGGTCACTTGTGTAATAATAACCCTGATAAGCATTTTTATATCTATCATTAATATTATATAACATATCATGTAATTCAATTGCTGGTTCAGTTTTGAGGTTATTTAATTCAAAGATGAATACTGTCAAATCTTCTGCTGGTATATCCGTATCGGACATAAAGGTTGAAAGATTAAGACCTGGCATTCTCACTCCACTATTTTTATCCCACGCATCAACTTCTTTAATTGTATGTGCAATTGACATAAGTAGATACAACATTGCACCCTTTCTTTTTGCTAAGTTTTTAATCTTATCTCTTACTCCTGCATAATCATAAAGAACATCTTCTGGAAGAACTCTATTCTCAGCAAAGTAAGCATATTTACCAATAATATCTTCAACAACACTTTTACCGTTTTCAATACCAAACTCAGTTATATTATTAATAAGTGCTTTGATTTGATTGTTAGGATTTTGATAAAATACATCGAATAACATATCAGCTTCTTCGTCATTAGTCCATTCCACTAACATATCAAAAATCATATTATTAGCAACTAAAGTCCATGCTCTAGGAGACATTGTGCTGTCACCTTCACCATCGTCTTCTTCGTTATTACTTTTAGGTATTAAAAAAGGAGCTTCAACTTTTCCTTCTTCCATAAACTTATCAAAAATGTAATAAATCAAAATTGAAGGAACTCTGGTTGAAAGTTTAATTTCTTTAATATTGAATGGTTTAAAAGCAAAAGAGTTTAACCAACTTGGAGCGTTATATCCAAGATAAACATTTCTATGCCATCTTTCTGCTGTTGCTGTGTCGAAGTTATTTACTGAGTTGAAAGAAGAAACATTCTTTTGGATTTTTCTATTACCTGAACCAATGATTACAGTTCTTCTTGGAAGTCTATACTTTTCAGATTTACCTGTCTCTTCGTTATAATCAGCAGATCCACCAATTTCACCTGTTAGAATTAAGTTCATAACAGCTGCCATACTTTCCGTATCTGCTTTATTAAACTCATCAAGATGTAAAATCCACAATCTTTCATCTCCGGTTGGAGGTAGAACAGTTGGAGAAGCTAATCTTGTAACAGTTTTCCCATCTTTTGTTTTATGAAGATATGGAAATCCCTGAACTTCTTCAATAGGAACTTTCTGGATTTCTAGTTTATGATAAACACAATCAGGATATTCATCAGCGATTTGTTTAATAATTTCAGTTTTACCTGAACCTGTTTCTCCAAAGATCATAAGTGAATGTCTGGTATCATCAATAAAGATACCATCTCTAGTGAGATTAATAATTCGTCTTATTTCTTTTTTGAGTTCATCATAACCTGTCGCTTCTGTCGGTATACTTTTTGTTATGCCTTTTTCTATTGGAGCTATATCAAAATTACCACTCACGTTTTTGTGTAAGTCGTAATATAGCTCAGAGAATTCTTTCATTCTTTCCCCCAAAATATTTTTTAGTTACTTAATTATACGCAATTATTCTTATTTTGTCAACTTTGCAAGTTCGTATCGAGGAGCTCTTAGATAACCAGCTGGATCAACCCATTCTCCATTATGAGATATTGCATAATGAATATGAATGCCAGTAGATTCTCCGGAATTTCCAATCATCCCAATATCTTCACCTCGTTTAACTTTATCTCCAATTACGACGTAAGACTTCGCCAGATGAGCGTAGTGAGTCATCAGTCCGTCTTCATGTTTTATCACTAGGTATTTACCGAAAATAGGATGGTTCAGCCAGTGCTCAACAACAACGCCATCAGCGGTTGCAATTACTATATCTCGATCCCAAGATTTTAAATCAATTCCATCATGATGATAAATATTTCCAGTAAAAGGAGAATATCTATCACCCCAAGGAGACGTAACTCTAATATGATCTGAATCTTTAAGGGGCCAAATATTAGGAAGGTTATTCATATATTCAGTTCTTTCGTCAAAAAAGTTCTCTGTATTTTTTAATAGACCGTCTAAGTCTGATTTTAATAAAAGCATGTCTTCATATTTTTTTACATTGAACTCTGCACTTTCTTCCTGATTAAAACCACCAACAAATAAATATGAGTCTGTGATTTGAATATTGTATACAATATCCTTAATCGTATTAGAATAGTTCTCGTAGTCTTTTACGCCTTGAGCTACTAATTCTATTTTGTCTGCCTCTAATTTAGCAATAGTACTTCGTTCATCTTTAATAACACCAACCCCATAAATAAACATTGTGGCCACCAGAGCAGCATACAAAAGGTTGGATACTATTTTGATTATTCTCTTCATTTTAATTCCTTTTACTAAATTATATATTATTATTCTTTTATTGTCAATAATACTTATATAGTTTAAATTCTTCTATAAGTATCTTACCTTAATCAGTAAAGATAATTATATGATTACGATCTATATAAGGAACAAACAATGATAAAAGAAACTTTCAGACGAATAGAATATAGTGATGAGAGCAAGTTTCTTAAAGCTGAAGATAGAGTTGAATTAAGAGAGTATTCTGACGATTTAGTTTTTCTAGCTAACTACAATGGTACTTTCGACGCACAGTTTGCATCTGGTGATAATACGCCTACAATTACAGGAAATCCTCTAATTGGAGATTTTGATTCTTTTGGTTCTACGCAACATGCCGACTTACAAGGTTCCTTGACTTATGGTTATGAAACATTTAAATCTCTAGGAGCAGAAGGACAAATATCATTCAGATTAAGTCCAGGCTTTGATAATGACTTCGGAGAACAAACTTTTATAAATGAAGATCCTTCAGCAGTCCTTGCAGATGATGATTATAACTTCAAATTATATCTCGATAATATTTTCATAGGAGACTTCACAGTATCTCTTTTAACTGGAGCGACAAAAGTTGATGTCTATAATGCTTTAGCTACAGAAATTGCAATACACTCAAATGTAGTTTATGCAGCAGATAATAGAATTCAAATGTTATCTCTAGTAATTGGACAACCAATTGAAATTAAAGAACCAGACGCAGGACTTTCACTTATTACTTTAATGGGTGGAGTTGAAGATCCAACTATCCCAAACGCACCATCAGTTGATATTGATTTTTTTAATATCATTCCTTCTACTGGCTTTAATAATGCTATTATTTTAACTCACGATACTAATAGTCATATTTTAATTAAAATGTATGACAGTGCTGGTGTATTAAAGGTTGATGAAGATGCAGGAGTTTGGTCAAATACTTCTATTTACTATCAAGAATTTGAACTATCATTTAATAGTGGTATAGGACAATTTTTTATAGGTGGAAAACTACAACACGTATTCATTACAGGTTTTACAAGAGCAAATGCTTTAACTGATCTAGTAGTTCTAGGAATTGATGCAACTGATTATCATAAGATTGATGAAATAATTATTAAAAATCTTTTCGGGAACAATGCAGATTATACTCCTACCACTGTTCAACTAACTCCTTACTACTCAGAAATTCCTTTTGTCGATGTTTTCTTCGGTGATGGTTTTAAAGAAAGTGAAGTAAAAGATTTGATGTTAACTGTTTCAGATGCAGGTACACATTTTGTAGTAAAAATAGCTAACACTTGGTACTATTATTTTTCCGGAGCGTGGAGAACATCCGATGGGACATATTCACAGTCAACTACTGCTGATGTCTTTGAAACTAATTTCGCGGATTTATTTTTTAATGAGAATTACGATTTAGATATTCGTATCTACTTTGACTCAAATGGTTATAACAATGTTTGGGTTGATGAGATTTCAATCATTATAGAAAAAGGAACTTCTTCCTCTGCAAGTATTACAGGAACAGTAGTACTTGATGGAACAGTTGATTTATCAACACTTAATTCTGTAGAAATAGTCACTGAAGTTGGTACAACAATTGTTGATGTTTCATCAGCGGCTTTAGATCCAGCGGCGGTAACATTAGCAGAAATAAAACAAGCAATTGATGATGCAAATGTTCCTGGATTAGCACACGCAACTGATGACGGAAATGAACATTTAGTTTTAATTAGTGCCGGAACTGGATCTAATTCTTTTATTAGTATAGATCACGCACCATCCGAATCAGCTTTAGATTTAATTTGGGATGATGAAGGTTCAATGGATACCGGAGAAGATGATGAAGTTATTGATAAAGATTCAGATTTTTCAGAACTATATAGATTTGTTAGATCTAAATTAGGTGCTCCATTAGTTCCTGTAGAATTAACTGATG
>QMPG01000058.1 GCA_003648455.1 Bacteroidota bacterium | reverse complement strand
TTCTTTCAATTGGATCTTGAGTTGTTTTATTATTTTTTCTTTATCATTAATAATTTTATATGCTTGCTTTTTCTTTTTATGTTGTATAAAAAATAAAATAATAAATAAAGCGGTAATTAAAAATATAATAGCTCCTGAATATATTATTATATTTTGTTTTTCAATTTTTAATAAAAATACCTCTTTCTCTTTAGTTAATAATTTTATTTCATCCTCGCTTTGAATTAGCTTCTTTTTTGTTATATCTTTAAGAGACATTTTTGATTTTTGAACACTGTATATAGAATCTTTTAATGCTATATATTTTTGATAATAATTTAAAGCAATTTTAGGATTATCTGTAATATAGTTAATATCATACAATGATTTATAATTGTCCATAATTGTTATTTGCATATTTGCTTCTTTAGCTACTTTTAAACTTCGGTTAAAATACTCAGAAGCTTTTTGATATTGCTTCATCTCTTTATAAACATTACCCATGTTATGAAGAGATAATGCAAATTCAATTTTATCATTAACTTTTTTCTGAATTAAAAATGCTTTTTTATAAAAGCTAAGAGATTTATTTAATTCACCCTTTTGTTTATATACTTCTCCTATTTGATTCAATAATTTTATTAATGATTGATTATCGTCAAGCTCTTTATATTTATTATATGATTTATTGAGTTGTTCTAATGCCTGATCGTATTTTTTAGTTGCTTGAAAAATTCTTCCTATTCTAAAAAATGAATTTGCAATTTCTGATTTATTATCAAGTTTTTTGAATAATTCAAGAGCTTGATCATAATAATTTTTGGATTGATTGTAATTTCCCCAATAGAAATATATATCAGCAATATTGTTTAATATATGTGCCTGTTTGTTTTCATAGCCTAATTTTTTATATATGTTGAGTGTTTGTTGAAAATATAAAAGTGCTTTTTTCAAATCATTTAGGTTATAATAAACAATACCAATTTTTTGCATAAGATTGGCAATGTCTCTTTTAACTCCTAGTTTTAGCGTTTGTTTCAAAGATTTTTGATAATAATTTAATGCTCTTTCGTTATCATTTTTATTATAAAAAGCAATGCCAAGATAATTTAATGCGTTTGCCCGCTCTTTATTGTTATTAAATTGATTGGCAAAATTTAATGCTATAAAAGCATATTTAATTGTTGTATCGGGAGCAACAGAAAGATTTTTATACGCAATATTGTTTAAGAATTCTGCTTTATTTGTATCGGCAATTGTATTTAATTTACTGTCAATTTCTTTATTCCCAAACAAAATGTTGGCAGTAGAGAGATTGCTAAAAACAATAATAAAAAATATTAAACTTAAATTTTTTGAAATACTCATAATTATATATTTTTTTTAATTTTCATTTTATTACAAATTTACACTTGAATTTTTATAATATCAAGACAAAACAATTAATATTTACTAACTGAGAAAATGAACTTAGTTCCTTTATTAAGTTCACTATCTACCCATATTTCGCCACCAGATAATTTTATAAGTTCTTTACACAAATACAGTCCTAAGCCTGAGCCTCTTTCATTAGTTGTGCCAATTTTCGTTGTTTGATTACCTATCTTAAAAATATTTTGAATATCATAGTCGCTCATACCTATTCCTTCATCGGCAACTTCAACTTCTATTTTATGTCCTAGATCTTTAGCTTTAATTATTACATTTCCTTCTTTATTGGTGAATTTAATTGCATTCGATAGTAAATTCCTAATTATTGTAGAAATAATTTCTTTATCTGCATATATATATGTATTTGGTGTAATTGATGATGTTAGATATACTTTTTTTATCTGAGCATTAACTCTAAACAATTCAAAACAATCTTCAACAATATCATACAAATCAATTTTTTCAGGTTTTCCTTTTAAGCCGCCAATTTGTGTTTTCGACCAATTAAGAAGATTATCTAATAATATATATAATTGATTTGAAGCCTTATTTAACTCTTGAATAAATTCAAATAATTTACCTTTGTCAAGTGAATTGTAATTGTCATTAACATATTCGCTAATAGAGATTAGAGCAGATAAAGGATTTTTAATATCGTGTGCTACAATTGAAAGAAATTTATCTTTTGCAAGATTATCTTCCTTTAATGCATTCTCTGAATTTTTTAATTCAATATTTTTTTGTTCTAAATTTATATTATCTTTTTTTAACAACTCATTACGTTTTTGTTTTATCTTGTAGCGTTTATAAAGTTGAAACGTAAGAAAAACAATAAGAACAACACAAATTATTAAAAAATTTCGCAGATTTCGCTGTGACTTTAACTCTAATTCTTTTATTTGTTTTTCTTGTTTTAATATACTTATCTCTTTCTCTTTTTTTTCTGTTTCATATCGAATTTGCAACTCTGAAATTTTTCTGGTGCTTTCCTGATTAAAAATGCTGTCTTTATTGTTAGTAAAAAGTTCAAAATACTTTAATGATTTTTTATAATCTCCTATTTGTGAATATAATACATAAAAATCATAACAAATGTTTTTAATTAATTCTTGTTCCTTTATATTATTTGCAATTTTAATTGAATTCTTGAGATATGGTAATGCTTTTGAAAATTTTTTATTTTCGATATATAATTCGGCAATATTTTTCGATGTATTTGCTATTCCACTTTTATCATTTATTTCATTTCTAATTTTAAGAGATCTTTGATAATAATCTAATGATTTCCCATTTTTTTTCAAATCATGATAATAATTACCTATATTATTCAAAATTTCGGCATAACCTTTATTATCTCCTATATCTGAATATATTTTCAATGATTTTTTGTAATAATTTAATGATTTGGGATATTCGTTTAAATCGCGACATATCAATGCAATATTGTTTAATGATTTTGCAATATATTTCTTGTCTCCAATTTGCTCTCTAATTTTTAAAGCTTTTAAATAAAAATTTAGTGCATTATTATAATTCTCTGAAACCCAATAAACGTTTCCAATATTATTTAAAGACGTTGCTATAAAAATCTTATCGCCGATTTCATTATATATATCTAAAGCTTTTTTATAGTATTCAATTGATTTTTTATAATTTGTTAAATCCTTAAAAACTGTAGCAATATTATTAAAAGAAGCGGCTATGTTTTTTTTATCGCCAATTTGTTCTCTAATATTTAGTGCTTTTATATAATAATCTAATGCTAAATCATATTTATTTATTTTCCAGTAAACACTGCCAATACTATTAAGAGTAAGGGCTATTGCTTGTTTATTTCCAATATTATTTTTAATCTTTAGTGATTGTTTATAATAGTCAATGGCCTTATCGTAGTCATTAAGATTTTTATAGACCATCCCTATATTATTAAGAGAGTTAGCTACTCCAAGATTATCGCCAATTTTCTTTCTTATTGACATTGATTGTAAATAATACTCAAGTGCTTTTTTATTATTATTAAGCTTCCAATAAACGCTGCCAATATTGTTTAATGAATATGCAATATCTTTTTTATTCCCAATTTTTTCTTTTATTGCTAATGATTTAATATGATATTCTAATGATTTTTTATAATTACTCAAATCTTTATAAACTATTCCCAAATTATTTAATGACTTTGCTATGCCTTTTTTATCTCCAATCTCTTGTCGTAATTTTAATGATTTTTTGTAGTTCTCAATTGCTTTATCATAATCGCCTAATTTCCAATAAACGCCGGCAACATTATTTAATGAATATGCATGCGATTCTTTATCATTTATTTTCGAATTTATTTTTAAAGCTTGTAAATAATAATTTAATGCTTTATGGTATTTATTTAAATCACGGTATACAATACCAATTTTATTTAACGAATTAACAATTTGTTTTTTATCGTTAAGCTTTTTTAAAATCGTTAATGCTTGCTGATAGTAATCTATGGCTTTGTTATAATTATTAGTTTTCCAATAAACGTTTCCAATATAATTTAATGATGATGCTATTCCAAATTTGTTTCTTTTCTTTTTACTAACATCAATCGACTTATTGTAGTAGCTTATAGCTTTATCAAATTGATTTAGGAAATAATATGCTGTCCCAATATTATTTAAAGCATTTGCTTTCTCTATCTTGTTATTTGACCTTATTGCAGCAGAAAGTTCCTGATTTGCATATTTTAAAGATTTCTCAGGTGAAATAGTTAAATACTCTACTGATAATGATTTCAATATTAAAGTTCGCTCATCACCAACTGCATTTATTAATTTATTTTCAAGACTATCAATTTTGTTTTGATTAATTGCTACTGAAATATTAACTGAGAAACATACTAATATTATAAATAATTTAAAAAATTTTGATTTATTCATACTAACAATTTGAATTTTTAATTTATTATTAAATACTCAACTTTTACTTTCAATCCTGAAGTGTCGGTATTTTCGTTAAGTTTCAACCTTCAACTATAATCACACTTTTAATCCTACAACCAAGACATCATCAACTTGTGAACCTTTCCCTTTCCATTCTTCAAATCTCTCATCTAAAATATTTTTTTGTTCGCCTAATTCATTATCATGTATTTCCAATAATAATTTTTTTAAATTTTTCAGCTTAAATCTATTGTCTTTTTCTCCTCCAAACTGATCGGCATAACCATCGGAGAACAAATATATTACATCATTTTTTTTCAATTTCATTTCATGGTTGGTAAATGGTGGTTCTATGTCTAAATAAATGCCAATAGGCATGCGATCGGGAAGAATTTTGAGTATCTCATTGTTTCTTATTACATAAAGCGGTATTAAGGCACCTGAATACTCTAAATTATAAGTATCTAAGTCGATAGTAATAACTGCAATATCCATACCATCACTGGTTTCTCCAACTTTTCCTGATTGCCTTAAAGATGAAATAACATTATATCTTAATCTTTCTAATATGTTTTTGGGTTTGAGAATATCTCTTTCTTTAATAATTTTATTTAAAAAGGAGATTCCAAGCATACTCATAAAAGCTCCCGGAACACCGTGGCCTGTGCAATCAGCTACTGCAATAATTAATTTATTGTCTTTTTTTGAAAACCAATAAAAATCTCCACTGACAATTTCTCTTGGCTTAAACAAAATAAAATTCTCTATATACTTATCCAATTCTCCAATTGGCGACATTATCGATTGTTGAATTCGTTTAGCATACGATAAACTATCTGTTATATCGACATTTTTTTGCATTATTTGTTCATCAGCTTCTTTGATTTTTGTAATATCAGTATCGATGGCAACTAATTTTAAAATACTATTAGCATTATCAAGAATTGGAGTAAGAGTTGTTTGTACCCAAATGTCTTTCCCTTCACGTGTTTTATTTAATGCTTCGTAAACTATTGGTTTCTTATCACCATACCATATATTTATCAAATCTTGAATCTCCAAAGTAGAACTTGCTCCAATAATATTCCTGTCTTTTTCATTAATCAATTGTTCCAGACTATATCCATACATTCGTGTAAACCCGTCATTTACCCATTCGAAATTTCCTTTTGCATCCATAATAACAACTGCGTTATCGGTTTTACTGGCAACAAGTGACAACTTTTCCAATTCTTTATTTGCTTGTTCCAGATACTCTGCTTGAGCTTCAATTTCTTCAGTTTTTTGGCGTAATTCAGTTGTTCTTTCTTTTACCTTTTGCTCTAATTCTTTTTTGTCTCTTATTAATTTCTTCTCTCTAATCTTTATATATAAAATAATTAATAAAATTAAAGCAATAATTTCGAGAGCATAGAACCAAGGTGTTTTCCAAAACGGAGGTGTGATAATAACTTTTATTGAAATACCCTTTTCATTCCATATTCCATCACTATTTGATCCTTTAACAACAAAAGTATAACCACCCGGATCAAGATTTGTATATGTTACTTCGTTTTTATCTGTATAAACCCATTTTTCGTCAAAGCCAATCAACTTATATTTATAACGGTTTTTTTGAGGTATAGTAAAATCTAAAGCAGAAAAAACAAAAGAAAAAACATAATCTTTATATGACAATTCAACTGTTTTATTTTCAATAATACTTTGTTTTAATAATCTTTTATTATCTTTCCAATAAGAATCATTAAATATTTTAAAATCGGTTATTTGAATTTCAGGAATGTATTCATTATCATGAATTTCATCAAAAAAGAATGAAGACAGACCAGATATGCTTCCGAAAAACATTTCCCCTTCATTTGTTTTTATGCATGCTCCCCTGTTGAAACCATTACTTAATAAACCATCAAAAATTGTATAGTTCTTAATCTCTTTTGTTTCAATATTAAACCTTAATAAGCCATTGCTTGTTCCCATCCACAAGTATTTATTATCATCAAATAAAATACTTAAAATAACATTACTTGAATATTTTATATCTTGGCAATATTGCTTAATTTGTTTGTTGTTTGGGTCATATTCAAAAATACCTCCCCCTTCTGATCCAATCCAAAGTTTCCCATCGTTATCTTCGGTAATTGCTTCTACTCTAAAGCTCGATAGCAATTCAAAATCTATATTTATTGTTTGAAAAGTTTCTGTTTCATAATCGAACTTATTTAAACCGCCAATGTAAGTACCAATCCATAGATTTTTTGATTTATCTTGATATATCTCACTAATATAATTATCGCTAAGTGATTTGTGGTTATTGCTTTGGTGTTTAAAATGCTTGAAAATTACTTTTGAAGAATCGTCCGAATAAATGATTTTGTCTAGTCCTGATTTTGTTCCTACCCAGATTGTTCCTCTGTCGTCCTGAAATATAACATTTATTTGATTTCCACTAATACTATTAGAATCATTTCTGTCGTGTTTATATCGAATAAATTCATATTTCCCATTTTTTAAAACCATTTTATTAAGGCCTTCAGTATAAGTACCTGCCCAAAGTGTTCCTGATTTATCAATACAAACTGACCATATTCTGCTTTGGCTAATACTGGTAGAAATATTTGGATTATGATTAAAAACTATATATTTATTCTTTTCCCTGTCAATTTTTGTTAAGCCTCCTCCATCAGTACCAATCCAAAGATTTCCCTCTTTATCTTGTGCAATTGACATCACATTAGGGTGAGGCAAGCTATTCTTTTTTTGAGGATTATAATTTATGTTATTAAACTTATTTGGCTTTAAATCTAACTTGTTTATTCCACCACCACGAGTTGCAATCCATAAATTATGTGATTCATCTTCACAAATATATTCAACTCTGTTGTGACTTAGGCTATGAATATTTCCTATATCGTATTGATAATTATAAAATCGATTTGCAGCAGTATCAAACCTACACACTCCACCAAAATATGTACCAATCCAAAAATTATGAAAAGAATCTTTAAATAGAAACTCAACTCTGTCTTCGTTTATTGAATATTTATTTTTGGGGTCATGTTTATAAAAAACAATTTTTTTTGTTTCTAAGTCATATTTTCCTAAGCCACCACCTCGAGTAGATATCCACATTATTTTTCCATCAACAAGAAGATATTCTACTTTGTTAGCTGCTGATTTTTCATTTTTATCTAATTTTATTCTTGTAAATCTTTTTGTTTTTCTATTAAATTTATTTAAACCTTTGTATGTACCTATCCAGATAGTACCTGAAGAATCTTCACAAATACATTTTGCTCTATTATCACTTAAAGTATTTTCGTCATTTGGGTTGTAGAGATATTTAGTAAAAATTTTCGTGTCTTTATTATAAACATTCACACCGCCATCACTTGTCCCTATCCACAATTGGCTTTTAGTATCTTCAAAAATAAATCTAATTCTATTATTGCTAATTGAATTTGTATCTGTCTCACTATGTTTATGATGAATGAAAATATTTTTATGTGGATTAAATTCGTCCAAACCTCCACCATATGTACCACACCATATTATTCCTGACTTATCTTGATAAATTTTTCCAAAATTACTCGATGCTAAAGAGTTTGAATCTTTTGGATTGTGACGGAATACTTCAAAACTATAACCATCATATCTGTTTAAACCGTCTTGAGTAGCAAACCACATAAAACCATCTTTATCTTGAAGTATGCCATAAACATTATTATGAGAAAGACCTTGTTCTGCTGTAAGACGTTGAAACTTAAAATCTTTTTTTTGCGCAAAACCAGAAATGGTAATTAGTAATAATAATAAAATGAGATGTATATTTTTTAATAAATTCATAATCATTGCTATAATTTAACTAAATTACTAAAATTTTAGTCCAATTACTAATACATCGTCTATTTGCTTATTTTTCCCCTGCCATTGAACAAAATTATTATCTAAAATTTCTTTTTGATTTTCCATTGATTTTTTATGATTATCAATAAGAAGTTGTTTAAAATTTCTAGATAAGAATTTTCGATTATTTTCCCCTCCAAATTGGTCTGCATAGCCATCTGAAAAGATATAAATAACATCGTCTTTTTCTAATTGTATTTCATTATTTGTAAATGACTGTTCTTTAAAAACAGAAATTCCAATTGGCATTTTATCTGCCTCTATTTCAGAGAGTTCACCTTCTCTAATTAAATACAAAGGATTATGAGCACCGGCATACTGCAATTGATTTGTTTCATTATCGATTATGCACAAAGCGATATCCATACCATCGGCAGGTTCATCGAATCGACCTGTTTGGTGAAGTGAAGTTTTTACATTTTCTCTCAGTAGATTTAAGATTTCATTTGCTCGGGTTAACTCGTTTTTATTCACAATCTCATTAAGAAAAGAAATTCCTAACATGCTCATAAATGCTCCAGGCACTCCATGACCGGTACAATCTGCAGCTGCAACAACTGTTTTTGTTCCTTTATTGTCTTTATTTGGAATTTGTGTTATCCAATAAAAATCTCCGCTAACAATATCTCTTGGTTTGAAAAGTATAAAATGCTCTGGTAAAATTTTATTTACATACTCTACTGGAGGCAATACCGCATTTTGAATTCTGCTTGCATATTCAATACTGTCGGTAATTTTTCGCTTTTGTGTCGATATTTGGTCTCTTTGTTGTGTTGCTAAATCGCGTTGAGCTTCTATCTCATGATTTTGTTCTTCGATTGCATCTCGCTGTGCCTGTATTTCTTCCTTTTGATGCAATATCTCTTTATTCTTTAATTCTAAAAGTTCATAAGCTTTCTTAATGCGATTCTTTTGTTTGAATAAGATAAATGAAAAAATTAATATAACAATCAAAACAAAAACAACCGAATAAATAAATATTCGTTGTCTTTTTATTTCTTCATAATTCTTTGCTAACTCTAATTCTTTTAATTTTTTATCTTTGTTTAAAAGCTGTATTTCTTTTTCCTTTTTTTCTGTTTCATACCGAATTTGCATATCGGCAATTCTTTTTATACTCTCACGATTAAGTATACTGTCTTTTTCGTTTGAATATGCCTGATAATTCTCATAAGCTTTTCTATAATCGCCTTTTTGTGCATATAATTTAGAGATGGTGAAATATGCGTCTTTTATTAAGGCTCTATTCTTCAACTCTTTAGCTAATTTTAACGATTTTTTTAAATGTTTTAATGCTTCGTTATAATTTTTCTTTTTAAGATAAATTTCACCAATATCTTTTGATGTAATAGCAATTCCATTCTTATCATTAATATCATTTCTTATTTTTAACGATTTTTTAAAATAATCGAGAGAAGTAAACACATCGCCATTTTTTTTATACAAATTACCAACATTGTTTAATATTAAAGCTGAATTTTTTAAATCACCAATATGTTGATAAATATTTAATGCTCTCTGATAATGTAAAACAGATTGTTTGCTGTCATTCAAATTTTTATAAATAAGTCCTATATTATTTTCTGAGCGTGCAATTAAAATCTTATCGCCTACTTCATTTCTTAATTCAAGGGCTTTTTTATAATATTCGAGGGCTTTTTCAAAATCCTTACTTTTCCAGTAAATGCTGCCAATAAAATTATATGAATTTGCGATAAGTGTGTTATCTCCTATTGCCTGATATATTTTTAAAGCCTTATTATAATATTCCAAAGCTTTGTCAATATTATTCAAATCTTTATAGATAAGACCAATATTGTTTAACGAAGCTGCAATAAAAACCTCATTTCCAATTTGTTCTCGAATTTCTAATGACTTTAAATAATTCTCAAGAGCTAATTTGTAACTACTCAATTTCCAATAAACGCTTCCAATATTATTATATGAAATTGCAATTCCCTGATTATTATTAATTGCCTTTCTTATGTTTAACGATTTTGTAAAATAATTTAAAGCTTGGTCATAATCGTTAAGATTCTTATATACAGTACCAATGTTATTTAATGAATTTGCTATATCAGATTTATCATTAATTTCTTCTCTAATTGCAAGCGATTTTTTATAATAATCTAATGCTTTTTTATAATTATTTAACTTTAAATATACGCTGCCAATATTATTATAGGCTGAAGCAATTTCTTTCTTATCACCTAATTGAAGTTTAATTTGCAATGATTTTTTATAAAACTCTAAAGCTTTATCATAGTTGCTTAATCCTTTATAAACCATCCCAATATTATTAAGCGAAGCCGAAATATTAAGGCTATCTCTCAACTCAATACGAATATCTAACGATTGTTTATAATATTCTAAAGCTTTAGTGTAATTACTTAATTTCCAATAAACGCTCCCAATATTGTTTAATGACGAAGCTATTCCTGACTTATCATTTATCTCTTTGTTTATGGCTAACGATTGTTGATGATAGTTCAGGGCATTATCAAAATCATTTAAATCTTTGTATGCAAAACCTATTTGACTTAATGTAAAAGCAACAACATTTTTATCATTTGATTTGCTAACTATGTTTTTTAAACTGTCGATGTTTATTGCTGATGATGATATGCTTATAAGAAAGGCTACTAGTAAAAATAATAATCTGTTCATAGATTTTATTATTGAAAAATGATATTTGTTTTAGTTATTTCTCTATAAAAATACTTTATTTATTAGTATTTTCATATTAAAAATTTACTTTTTTAACTCTGTAATTTTGCTCTTTGCTTGTCCTTTATAAAATTTTGTTGTTATTACATCTTGATTAGAAAGCTCTCTGGCAGATTTTATCAACTCTCCATCTTTATAAGTTATTGAATATCCTTTTTTCAAAATATGAACAGGGTCTGAATGTTCAACTGTATTTTGAAAAATTTCAAGCTTTTGTTCTTCGCTTAAAAGACGCTTGCTAACAATATTCTTTACTCTATTCATCAAAAATGAGATGTTGTGTTCTTTATCAGAAATTAAATTATCCATTTTATAATGAATATCAGTAGTATTTTGTTTTAAGGCTGTTTCTTGGTTTTGAAAATAATTATTTATTGAATTTTTAAGCTTATTGGTGTATAAAAGTAAATTGTTGCTGTTCGATTGAATAAGCTGCTTAACAAGGGGGGTAAACGTGTATTTCAAATAATCTAATTCTGATATTTTCTCATTAATAAAGTCACTCACATTATTAACAAAATCACTCTGTAAACCGAATAAATACTCATCGAAACTCTCAATGCGTGAAATCAAAAACTCGGCAGCGGCAGTTGGTGTTTTAACTTTTACATTAGCTACAGTATCAACAATAGTGTCGTCACGTTCGTGACCAATACCGGAAATTATGGGCAAAGGAAATTGTGTTATATTATATGCCAACCAATAATTATCGAAACAACTTAAATCAGATTTTGAACCTCCTCCCCTAATAACCACAACTACATCAAAAAAATCTTCATATTTATAAATCTTATCTAAGGCATTAATAATTGATTCTTCGGCTTTATCGCCTTGCATTAGTGCCGGAAAAAGTTTATAATAAAATTTATATCCATTATTATTATTTTCCAATTGATTCACAAAATCGCCATAACCTGCCGCAGTATCTGACGAAATGACAGCAATTTTTTGAGCAACAACAGGAATTTCCAATTCCTTATTCATCGCAATAACGCCTTCTTCTTCAAGTCGATTAATAATTTCCAGACGTTTTTTTGCCAAATCACCTATAGTATATGTGGGTTCAATATCAATAATATTTAAACTCATACCATATATCTCATGAAATTCTACTGAAACATTAACCATAATTTTTAATCCGGCTGACAGTTCTCTACCTGTTGAAGTTTCAAAATATGGTTTTATCATTCGAAAAGTATATGCCCAAATTGTAGCACGCGATTTTGCTGTTATCTTTTCAGATAATTCATCTTTCTCAATAAGCTCTATATAGCAATGACCTGTACGATTAATATTAATCTCACTAATCTCTGCAACAATCCAATATGAAGTCTTAAAAGCACTTTTTACAGCCTTTTTTATATTATTGTTTAATTCCGTTAATGAAAGTGCATTATTGTCCATATTTGCTTTATATTTAAGTATCAAAGCTAATTAAAAAAATATAGAGACACAAAAATTTGATAATTGTTAATTATTAACCCGGAAAATTCATTAATTTTCTACGATTAAGTAATACCAACAAATTTGGGATTTTCATTAACCCCAAATTTGGGTATTACTAAATCGGGGTTTACTTGCGTGAGCTCACCGCCAGCTGGCGGTTCGGTTCCCGCTTTGCACCCCACTATCTATCACACATTCATACAATTCACTT
>QMPG01000057.1 GCA_003648455.1 Bacteroidota bacterium | reverse complement strand
TTTCATTATATTCTTGAAGTAAATACAAAAGCTTCGTTTTTTGATTTACATTTAACGGTAAACGCAGTTTATCTTTTTCAATTAATTTTTTATGTCTTCTCGAAAATGCTGTTCTCATTTATTTAGTAATAATTAATAATTTTCATTATTCAAACTAGATGTTTGTTTAACCATAAATTTTATTTCAATAATCTAATTATCAAAATTATTAATTATAAATAAGTTGTCAAATAAATTAAGCAACTACTTATTGAATAGATATTAACAATGCAAGGGTTATTAAAAAAATTAAACATTATTATTTAGTGCAGAGAATGATTTACCATTAGGTCCGTCATCTTCAATTAAGGCAGGAGCAAGGGCACCGGGTAAAACTGCTTCAACGGGATTGTCGGCATTTTCACCGCCTAAATCAGTTTGCAACCAAGTGGGGTCAAGTGTGTTAATTCTAACGCCGGTGTTTTCAAGTTTAACAGCAATGTCTTCGGTTAATTTATTAACTGCCCATTTAGATGCTCCATAAGGAGCTAATTCAGGCTCGCCACTAATACCTGAAGTTAAGTTAACAACACGACCAAATCCATTTTTTATCATATCAGGAATAAATGCACTGCATAAGTCATACACAGCAAAAACATTTACTTTAAAAGTCTCTAACCACTCTTCGCGAGTGTGTTCCCAGATGTTTGGGTGATAAGTTTTCATTATGCCGGCATTGTTATATAAAATATCAATATTAATATTTAATTTTTTTACTTGAATAATCAAATCATCAACTTGTTTTTTGTCAGATAATTCGCCATAAACACAATGTGTTTTTACTGAATATTTTTTAAGTATTTGAATGGTGTTTTTGCAACTTTCTTTTTTTCGTCCATGAACAATAATATTGCACCCCAATTTGGCAAGCCCAATTGCAATTTGTTGTCCAATGCCTCGGCTTGAGCCTGTTATTAGAGCTGTTTTTCCTTTCAATTCTATCATGATTTCATTATCTTTTTCTTTCTTAATTATTTAATTTTTAAGCTGTTACTGTAAATCCATAACTTATTTAATAATAATCAAATTTATTAATTATTTAATAGTTATAATAAAATTTCAATTAATATTTTTTTTATTAGTAGTAAAATATTATATTGTAATATAATTTTAATAATTAATTATCAATCTATGGAAATAAAGAATAAGAGCATTGAGAATTTGATGCAATTAGGTTTTAATAATCTTGAGGCTGAAGTGTATTTTCATTTGCTTTCTAATTTACCAATGACTGCTTATAAAATTGGCAGGCAGTTAAACAAACCTACAGCAAATGTTTATAAGGCATTAGATTCACTTGCAAAAAAGGGTGCTGTGATGTTCGAAGACAATAATAAGAAGCACTGCAAAGCCATTTCTCCCGATGAATTTTTTAATCAATATGAAAAAAATATTATTGATAAGACCAATTCTACTAAAGAATTACTTAGAAATATTGATAAAGATAGTTTCGACGAGAGAACTTATACAATAGAGTCTGTTTCTTTAGCCTTTGAGCGTTTCAATATAATGATGAAAAAATGCAAGGTAGTTGCAGTAATTGATGCTTTTCCCAAAACATTGGAAAAAGTAATTGATTCAATTAACGAAGCAATTAGTCGCGGTGTTGAAGTTTTTATCCAGGTATATGAGCCAACAGAAATAAAAGGTGCAAATGTAGCTTATGCAGAAATGGGCAGTAAAGTTATGGAATACTGGAAAAGTCAACAATTAAACCTTATAATTGATGGAGAAGAACACCTGATTTCATTAATGAATAATGATTTAACTCAGATAAAACAAGCAACATGGAGCAATAATTTGTATATGTCGTGTATGCTATATGCGGGTTTTATGCGAGAGCAAACCATGTTGAAAATTATGTCGAAAGTAAACAAGCCGAATTTTGAAGAAGAGGTTAAAAAATTGCTCGAAAATCAACGTTTTTTCTTTAATAGCGAAGTGCCTGGTTTTGATAAATTATTCAGTCAAAAATAAAAAATAAATAATTAACTATAAATTAAACAATTATGGAAAATATTATTCAAAAAATTAAAAGCAACTCATTACTTACAATAGTATCAACAATTGCATTAGGTTTATTGGTTTTGTATTTAACTAAAATTTCCGCACAATTTTTTAAAACAATAATAAGTAATTATGTAGAGCTTAATTTTTATACAAAAAATACAATCGGGAAATTTTTTATGTTGTTGTTCTCAATAGCTTTTATTTTAATCTTAAACAAAGGTAAACTCACAAACTATGGTTTTACGCTTCCTAGAAATGTGAAATACACAAAACTTATATTTGTTTCATTAGGAATTTTTATTGCAAGTATGCTTATTGGAGGAACAATTTTTATGGGTTTATTAAGTCATTTTTTTCCTGTCGAAAACACTAGTTCTTTTCCTGAACAATCAATTATTCAAATGATTATTACGGTTTGGGTATGGTCAAGTATATGTGAAGAAGTTTTTGTGCGTGGTTTGCTTCAGGGATTTATGCAGCATCTTAAATCAATTAAATTTCTTAAACTAAGTCTTCCTGTAATTGTTTCGGGATTATTTTTTGGAGCTATGCATTTATCATTATTAAAGGCAGGAATGGGACAATGGTTTGTGTGTTTTATTGTATTTAATACTACTGTAATAGGACTTTTGGCTGCGTATTACAGAGAAAAAACAAATAGTTTAATAACACCAATTATCATTCATGTTCTAGTAAATATAGTAGGTTCAATGCCTTTAATTTTAGAGGCAATTATTGATTAAGGTATAACCGGATTTAATTTTCAAACTTAAAGCATGAAAACAATACATATTGCTTATGTGCTTGTTTGTCATCATTAACAAATAAAAAAAGATATAAGATGAAAAATATTAAGAAAATTATAATTTTAATTATTACAATTTTTTTATTGAGTTGTAATTCTACAACAAACAATGCTGTAGAAATCAGTAAAAGTGACTTAAAAAAATACGAAGAAGTTTTTAAAGATTTAAAAGAATACTTATATAAGGAAGACGGGGAACTCTGGAATCATCAACTTTACGGTTCTCTCTTTTTTGTTGATAAAAACAATAGAATAATTATAGCTAATGAAAAAGATAATAAAGGAATTTTGTCGAAAAGGGGAGAGGTTTATGTTGGAATTTTGCCAAAAGAAATAAATATAGCAAACACAGCTTTTGATTGGAACGGTAAAATATGGACAATGGTAATGTTGCCTTTGCCTAAAAATTATAATGAAAGACTAAATTTGTTAACACACGAATTATTCCATAGAATTCAGCCTGAAGTTGGATTTGCAAATTTGTTGGAAAAACAAAGCAATCATTTAGATTATTTAGACGGTAGAATATATATAAAACTTGAATTGGAAGCATTAAAAAAAGCTCTACTTTCAGATGATGAATTAATTAGAAATAAACATATTGAAAATGCTTTGCAGTTTCGAAATTACAGGTATGAGATTTATGACGGAGCAAAAGAAATTGAAAACACATTAGAACTAAAAGAAGGATTGGCAGAATATACCGGCTCTATTTTAAGCAAGCGGACTGATGAGAATCTTAAAAAACATTACATTGAAGCAATTAATAATTTTTATAATAACCCGACATTTGTTAAGTCTTTTGCATACAGAACTATCCCTGTTTATGGTTATTTAATGAATTTAAAAGATAGAAACTGGAATAAAAAAGTGTCAAAAAAAACTAATTTGACTGACTTTATAATGGCTTTTTTTAATGTTAAAAAACCATTAAATTTAAAAGAGTATGTACGAAAAACAAGAATGGATTATTCTTATAAAAAAATATCTGAATTTGAAATTATTAGAGACAATAAACGAAAGAGCTTAATTGCAGAATATGAATTAAAATTTCAACAAAGCCCTGTTCTGGTAATTCAATTTGAAAATATGAATATTGGTTATAATCCAAGCAATATTATGCCTTTGAATGATTTAGGAACAGTTTATCCAAACTTAAGAGTTACTGATAATTGGGGGGTGTTAACGGTTGAAAATGGTGCTTTATTAAGTAATAACTGGGACAAGGTTACAGTTTCTAAACCGACAAAAATTTCTAAGAAAATAATTAAAGGAGATGGTTGGAATCTTGAATTGAATAAGGATTGGAAATTAGAAAAAATTGAAAAGAATTATACTTTAATAAAAAAGTAACTAATTCATAAAAGAGACAAATGAATTGTATAAGAAAAGAGAGTGAAATTTTTTATTTCACTCTCTTTTTTAATTTATTTTTATTTCTTCAAGTTTTTCCATTGCTTTATATAAGCTTTTTTAAGACTGTTATACCATTTATTGTTTTTGGTATATTTTATAAGTTTTGTTTTATAGTTTGCTTCCGGTTTAGCATTAAAATCACGAATTGCAAGTTGTGTGCCAAGTAATGTTTGATTGTTTTTTGCCCAACTGCGTTCATATCCCTTTGCAGATAAATTATTTAACAATATTAAAGCATTATCATAATTATTGTTGTTTGTATAATATTTAACAGCAAAGTTCACAAAATTTAATGTCTCGTTATTTTTAATAAAATTGAATAATGTTTCGATTTCTAAACCAAATTTTGAAATATTGTTTTCAGCAAAAAATTTTTCGGCTGTAAGATATTCTTTAATCGCACCTTGGTAACTGTTTTCATCAATTAATTTATCAATACCAAGCATCATTTTTTGATATTTTATTACCGGAGAAATTTCCTGTTTTTTATTAAGTGCATTTATTGTAATTATATGACAAACAGAATTTTCATTCGATATTTTTATTGCTTTGTTAAGAGCATTATCAGCTTCAATAAAATTTTTCTTTTCAATAAAATGTAAAGCAGAGTTAAACTGCACATTATATTTCAACTGAGAGTTTTTACAGTCTTTAGAGAATATTTTATTGTTCAGTTCTTCAAACCGCTGTTGAATAATAGTATCGTTCTCAACCTTATAGTTTTCCTGAATTGTTTTTGCTGTTGACGAAAATTTGCGAGCCTCAAACAGATTGTTTTTAAGAACTTCTTTTTCACCTTGTCTAATCCTGTGAAGCAGCAGCATTCGAGCAGATTTGTGTATTAATGTATCAAGAGATTTGTTATGTTCATACGAATATTTCTCTTCAATTTTTTGAGCTTGTTTAAAATTGTTTAATGCTTTTTCAGACTTTTCATTCTCATAAAATTTTATGCCCTGAGCTATTAAGTTCAAATACTGCTTATGATTAATTTTTGCAAGAAGTATATCAAAATGATCGTCTTTGTCAAGATTATAAAATGCGCGGTACTTTTCTGCTTTTTGAATTATTTGGTATGCGCTGTCAACATCATTGCTGTCAAAAATTTGTTGTGCACTTAAAATCATATTCTTATAAATTCCTTTTACAGATATTTCTATTTGAACAGATAAACCTTCTGAACATTCAACAGCATAATAGTCAGTACAAATAACTTTTGATTTTTTCAAATTATTGAATGCTTCTTCATACTTTTTTTCTTTATTCAATGAGCTTCCTTGTGCATAATAAGCATCATAAAGTTTATTATAAACAATAAACAGAGCTTCGTCGTTAATAATATATTTTCTGTAATTTTTTTGATATACCTGAGCCGAATCAATTAGTTTTTCAGCTTGACTTAAATCACCATTACTAATTTTAATTTCTGTTTCATCAATAATGTTTTGATATTTCCCATGGTGTGCGTGCTTATATTCAATTTCAATTGGTTTGGTGCAATTTAACCCATTTATGCTGTCGCAGATATTAGTGCATTTTTCGAGCACCCTAAAAGCGTTTTCAAAATCCTTGTCATCAGTTAATTGTTTAGCATCAGCAATATAAATTTTAATAATTTCTTCGCTTAGTTTAACACAGTCATAACGTGTGTCGGTTTTTGGCTTTAGAGTATTAAGCACCATGCTTAAGGTTGTAAGTGATTTCTCATATTTCTTATTGCCAAAATCAATCTTAGCTAATTGATAAAGAGAAGGAGGATAGTTTTTTTTCACTTCAAGCGATTTGTTGAAATATTTTTCGGCTTCAAGCGGATTTTTAACACTTAAATAATAAACTCCTTTTTTATAATAAGCTTCGTGCATGTTTTTTAAAACATGCTGAATATCTTTTTTAAGTTTCTCATTGCGTAGCTTAAGTTTCGAAAGCTTTGACATTAAAGTAATTGGGTCGTTTGTTTGCAACGATAATTTTGAAACAAGACGGAGTGATTTAATATTTTTTATTGTTTGATGTGTCTCATCAATTAATCTTAAATAATCATTTAATAAATTTAAACTATCAAGATTAATCTTATCTAAGTTTTGATTGGCAATTTTTATTCTCACATCAGAATCATAATACGAATCAATTGTGTTAAGTTTTAGATTAAATTTTTCTTCATTGTTTTCATCAAAAACAAGACTAATGTCTGAAATTTCAATCTTAGAACCTTTTACATTGTTTGTATCAATAAATGAAAGATTAACAATCTTTTTGCCCGATTTAAAAACAACATCAGAAAGAGTTTTGCTTTTAATAAGGTTTTCGTTTTTATCAATCCATTTAAATTTAAAATCAATCTTATTTGGATAAAGAACATCGTTAATAATAAAACCTTTATACTGAAATGTTCCCACAAGTTTTATTTTCGAAATGTCAGCTTTTAATAAAATTTTAGTGACTTTTTGATTTATTGACGAGCCTAACAAATAAGAAAAACTCAGCTTTGTATCTTGCAACGGGCTTGGAATGCTTTGTGATAACTGTTTAATAATTTTATTGTTAATACTGTTTAATTCAGTATCTGAATATTCAACAACACTTTGTTTTTCCGAAATATCGTTGTAAATATTAAGACTTTGTGAGAAGCTGTTAACAAAGAACAAGATTAGTGTTGAAAGGATTAGAATTTTTTTAAGCATTATTTTTGAATTTTTATTAAAAAATTATTTACTAAAATAAACCAAAAGAATTGAAAGTACAAAGAGTTCTTATTATTTAATTATGAATTATGAATTATGAATTAAGAATTGTTGAATTCAATTTTCAACCCCGAAGTATTGGGATTTCGTTTTCGCTTAACTTAATGAATTCTAAACCGTTATAATAGAACGCAGATAACACAGATTTAACTGATTATCACAGATATATAAAGATAACTTAATACTTATATTTTCACAATTATTCAATTAAGCTTCTCAATTTTATGAACTTTTAACCCCGAAGTATTGGGATTTCGTTTTCGCTTAACTTAATGAATTCTAAACCTCTATAATAGAACGCAGATAACACAGATTTAACTGATTATCACAGATATATAAAGATAACTTAATTCTTATATTTTCACAATTATTCAATTAAGCTTCTCAACTTTATGAACTTTCAACCCCGAAGTATTGGGATTTCGCTATCGCTCAACTTTATGAACTTTTCAACTCCTTTCCTTTGTCTTTTCACTTTTATCTTTATACTTTTACAGACAGAAAACATATTTGTAAATAATTAAATATAAAATATTAAAAAATGAGCAATATAAATAAAATAGTAACAGCAGGAAACAAAGGGAAAAAAGTACGTTCTGATTGTTTTGTAACACTTGAGCTAACATCATCAGGAGGCATTAATATTGATTTAGTCAGCAAAGTAAAAGTATTGTTTGGTAAATCAATTATTGAATTATGCGAAAAAGAACTTGATTTTTTTGGCATTAAAAATGCAAATGTAAAGATTGAAGACACAGGAGCATTGGCTTTTATTTTGCAAGCAAGAATTGAAGCAGCTGTTAAGCAAGTTATTGATACGGATAAGGAATATTTGCCGGAAATGATTGAAGCAAATAATTATTCATCAGCAAAAGAAAGATATCGTTTTTCACGTTTATATTTACCCGGTAACACACCTAGCATGATGCTAAATGCAGGAATTCATAATCCTGACGGCATTATTCTTGACTTAGAAGATTCTGTTGCACCAGCTAAAAAAGAAGAAGCACGTTTATTGGTTCGTAATGCTTTATTACAAGTTAATTTTTATGGTGCAGAGAGAATGGTTAGAATTAATCAGGGACAACGCGGAATTGATGATTTAAAATTTGTTATTCCTCATAATGTTCATCTTCTTTTAGTTCCAAAATGTGAAAGTGCTGAATATTTACAAGAATTAGACCTTGAGATAGAAAAAATTAAAAAGCAATATAATATTACTCGCCCAATTTATTATATGCCAATTATTGAAAGTGCTATGGGTGTTGAGAAAGCTTTTGAGATTGCTACTGCATCGCCAAATGTTGTTTCTATGGCAATTGGTCTTGAAGATTATACTGCCGACATGGGCGTTAGAAGAACCAAACAAGGAAACGAATCATTATATGCACGAACAAGAATGGTAAATGCCTGCCACGCTGCTAAAATTCAACCTATCGATTCAGTTTTCTCTGATGTTGCAGATATGGACGCTCTAAGAGAAAATGTAAAAACTTCAAAATCATTAGGATTTGAAGGTATGGGATGTATTCATCCTCGTCAGATAAATGTTATTCAAGATAGTTTTGCTCCTGAACCTGATCAGATTGAAAAAGCTAAAAAAATTGTTATGGCATTTGTCGAAGCCGAAAAAAAAGGACTTGGCGTTGTTTCATTAGGAACTAAAATGATTGATCCTCCGGTAGTTAAAAGAAATCAAAAAATTATTGATTTGGCTGTTAGCTTAGGCAAACTATCAGAAAATTGGATGAACGAAATAGAATAATTTATAAATTTTATTTTTTTATTAACTTAGTTTATTAAGCACAGACATTTTTGTTTGTGCTTTTTTTTATTCACTTTACTGTTAGGGACTTGTAATCTCGAACTAATGATTTGAATATTAACCCGAAAAATTCATAATTTTTCGACGCTTAAGAATTACCAATAAATTTGGTGTTTTTAAAACCCCAAATTTGGGTACTTCTAATGCGGGTTAATAACTTTCGGATTGTAAATTTGAATGAGCTGAGGAATCCCTACGGTCTTTCACCAGTGTCATTCCTCTCCGCCATCTGGTGGAGAGGAATTCCCATCAATAAAAGAAGGGATTCCTCGTTCGTTCCTCACTTCGAAATGAACTGTGTTAATAACCAAATTTTTCCAAATCTCCAAGATTTTTGAAATTTGAAACAAAATCAATAATTACACATTATAAAAAAAAGTTGTAATTTGCAATAGGGTAAAGAGGCTTTAGTTAATCTTAATAATAGAAGCACAAAGTTACAATTATTAAAAGGCCTTAATAATGTAGAGTTAATTATTAATTATTACCTAAAAACTTAAAGCCATGAAAACACATAAATTTAAAATCGGAATAACATTATGTCTGATAGGCATATTTATTTCGTGCAGTTTAATATCAACTGCCGGCATAAATTCTTTTTTGAAACAGAAAAAAGAAATATCAAGCAAAGACACTTCATTCATTTCAATAAAAGGTAAAATTGTGGATAATGAAACAAACGAACCTTTAATATTTGCAAATGTCTATTTAATGGGAACCAATATTGCTACAGTCTCTAATTCTGACGGTAATTTTGTATTGAAAGTCCCATTAGAAAAAAAAGATTCAAAAATAGAGTTTTCATATATTGGATATAAAAACAAATCACTGGCAATTAGCAAATTTTCTCAGAAAAGAAATTTAATTCGATTAGAGGTTTCGCCAATTACACTTTCCAAAATTCCAATTAGACCCGAATATCCTTTACAACCCGAAGATTTATTAAAAAAAGCAGTTGCAAAGATATCTAAAAATTATAGTGTTAAGCCTAACTTATTAACAGGCTTTTATAGAGAAACAGTGAAAAAGAACCGACATTATGTTGCTGTTTCTGAAGGAGTTGTTGAAATATACAAATCGCCTTATAATCGTTTATCAAGTAATTTTATTAAACTTATAAGAGGTAGAAAAAGTAAAGATGTGAAGCGAATGGACACAGTAAATTTTAAAATTCAGGGAGGTCCATATTCTACATTGTCAATTGATGTTGTTAATAATCCTGAAATATTATTTCCTCATGACTTTTCAAAAATTTTTAATTATAAATTTTTAAATATAGTAAAAGTTAACGAAAGAGTTAATTATGTGATTGCTTTTGATCAAATTCCAATTGATAATGGTCCTGTTTATTCAGGTAAAATATATTTAGATGTTGAAACATTGGCTTTTTCAGCTATTGAATTTAATATAAATCCTGTATATATAAATAGAGCAACCAGTCTCATGGTTAAAAGAAAACCTTTTTCAATGAGAGTTTCTCTACAAAGTGCTAATTATTATGTAAACTATAAAGAAAATAATGGTAAATGGTACTTAAACTATGCAAGAGGCGAAGTAGTATTTAAATGTAAATGGAAAAAGAAATTATTCCGTTCTAAATACACTACAATGTCTGAATTGGCTGTTACCAATAGAGCAGAAGATGCCGTAAAATTTAACAGGAAAGAGGTATTGCCATCCAGATCAGTGTTTGTCGAGAAAGTGAGTTATTTTAAACCCGATAGTTACTGGGGTGAATATAATTATATTAAGCCAAACGAATCAATAGAATCGGCTGTTAGAAAGTTAAACAGAAAATTTAAAAAGAACTGACAAACAAAATCCTTCGGGTTTCAAAGCCCGAAGGATTTATTTTAAACAAAATTATTTAGTATATTTATCTATTGTGTATTTGTAAATTAAATAACAAAACCGATTATTGAGTTGCTTTTAGATATTACTTTTTTAAATAATATATGAAAATATATGATAAACAAATAGTTAAAAAAATAAAGAAAGGCGATATAAAAGCATTTGAATTGTTTTTTAAACAAAATTATAAGGACTTGTGTAATTACGCCTTTTATTATTTAAGAAATGCCGAAGATGCCGAAGAAGTTGTACAGGATATTTTTTATATATTATGGAAAAATCGGAAGGAGTTAAACATTAAATCAATTAAATCATACATGTATCAATCGGTTAAAAATAATTGTTTGCAGCAAATAAGGCTCTGGTCAGTTAATGAAAAATTTATTGGTTATGTTAAGCATGCCTATAAAGAACAAGGGGACCAGGCAGACAAAATTCTTAATGCAAAAGATATTAACCAAATAATTGAAGAAACTTTAAATTCATTGCCCGAAAGATGTAGACAAATATTTAAGTTGAGTAGATATGAGGGCTTAAAATACAGAGAAATTGCAGCGAAATTATCGATCTCAATAAAAACAGTAGAAGCAAATATGGGAAAAGCTTTAATGCATTTTAGAAATAATTTAAAAGCATATATTGAAGTTTGAAAGTTGAGCACTAGCGAAATCCCGATACTTCGGGATTGAAAATTTATAAATTTAAATGTGATGGGAAATAATGACTTTAATAATATAAATTGGAATTTCATTGCAAAATACTTGTCTGATGAAACAACCGACACTGACAATGAAGTGTTTGAATTATGGTTGAAAGATAAGGGAAATATGAATTTTTTTAGTAAAATTAAAAAAAGTTGGGAATTAACAGATAAGTCTGATAAAATGAAAAATATTAATACAGATACCGCTTGGAATAAATTACATGCAAGAATTGAGAATGACGAATCTACTGTTACAATTAAGAAAAATTTATTAGTTAAGAAATTTATGAGTTATGCTGCAATTTTTATTTTGCTTTTAGGTTTTTCTTTCTCAGGATATTTACTTTATAATTCACCTTTAAATCCAATTTTATATAATTTGATTGAGGCAAGCAACAACGAATTAAACAAAAAGGTAGTTTTACCTGATGGTTCATGTGTATATTTATATTCAAATTCTAAGATCCGTTTCCCTAAAGAATTTTCAAAAAACAACAGAAAAGTAAATTTAAAAGGTGAAGCATTTTTCGAAATTGTAAAAAATCCTGAAAAACCGTTTATCGTATCTGCAAAAAATGCAAGAGTAAAAGTTTTAGGCACTTCGTTTAATGTTAAGGCAAATCTGCCCAACAAAAAAGTTGAAGTATTTGTTAAAACAGGCAAAGTAATACTTTATAAAAGAAACAATGAACATGCTAATGTAATTCTTAAGCCCGGAAATTTAGGGATCTTATCAAATAATGAAATTAGTAAAAAACAAAACACCAATGTAAATTATCTCTCATGGAAAACAAATGATTTGATATTTAAAAACAATAAGCTGGAAGATGTTATAAGCGTAATTAATAAAACTTATAATGTAAAAATTTTGTTCGAATCATCAGTAATAAAAAATTTGAGAATAACATCTACATTCAGCAAACAACCAATCGATACAGTTCTCGAAGTTATTTGCTCTACTTTTAATTTGAATTATAAAGTTAAAGACACCAAAGAAATTGTATTAACGAGAAACAATAAAGAGTTAAATTAACTATTTGGAAATTTTCAATTGATAGCGAACTCAGGGTAATATAAAAAGTTCTGTTGTAAATAAATGTGGATTACCGAATTAGTGCAACATAGAATACCTTTATTTATTTATTAACCCCTTTGTCCTTCGGACATTTACTCACAAATATATATATTATTTGTGTTCGTGAGCTTCGCTTCGCTACGGTTCCCCTAAATAGGGGAAAAC
>QMPG01000056.1 GCA_003648455.1 Bacteroidota bacterium | reverse complement strand
CAATGGCTCTTTGTGTGTCAATTTCTTTTTTTTGTTGCTCAAGTTGCACATTCGTAAATTTGACTTCTTCAACTGCATTATATAAATGAATATTTGTTGACCTAAGTTGGCTGTTTTTTAATTTTAAATTTCTAATTAATGCAATGCGGGAAACGAGAACGAAAAATGTTATGACTTGAACAGTAATAAGAATGCTAAAAAAAAGTATAGGATTTGTAATAGGATTAGGCAATAAAAGATAAACTGCGAATATTCCTAAAAGCGAAAAAGATATATATATAACTAAAGAAGCAACACTCCTGAATAAAACAACAACGCACAAAGCAATTGTAAAATAACCAATTGCATAGCCGGCTGACATATTATTTATATACATCAAGTATTCATAATGAGCTGTAAGTATAAACGATAATGAATAGCCAAAATAAGCTATATTTTTTCTTATATATTGTGATAAAAAAGATAATATAAATACTAACATTATTATTGAACTTACTGCAATTCTTCCCCATAATGGATCAATTGATGTGTTATCGTTATATTTAAGAATGAATGGAAATATTAAGTATGCCACAGATGCAAAAATAAATAATAATCTATATGAGAAAATTTCGTCTAAAAATTTATTAATGCTAATATGTTTTTTTATTTGTGCTTTCATTAATTATTATTTATTTTTTTTATTAAGTGAAAATAGTATTGCAATAATTAATAAAATTATCATTGCTAAAGTAAGCTGCCATGGAGGTTTTATTCCTCCTGAATGTATGTTATTCGCAATATTAAGAGTAACAAAAAACATTGGAATCAACGATAAAGAAAAGAGAGATATAAGACACCACAAAGCCCATCTTTCGCCTTTCTTAAAGGGTTTGGCTGTAATAATAAATGCTGTAACCCCAACAGAAACAAAACAAGCTCCCGATACTTTCATTAATGCAAGCATTAGCTTAATAGTGTGAGGATTAAAATCATTAATTTGTGTTTTATCCATTCTTAAAAAAGCATAATGATAACTCATTATATCGTTTTTAAAGAGGTACATTAAACCGTAGGCTATTGCAATTATTGATAAAAAGTAAAAAATGTAAATTGACGTTTTTTGTTTGATATTTCTTTTTAAAAGCATAATTTTTTTCTATAAATTTATAAATAATTCTTTATATACAAAAAACAAACAGAAATAATAATTGATATAGTATGTGTTATGTAGATATATTATCATTCAACATTAGCCCGAAAAATTCATATTTTTTTTACGCTTAAGAATTATATAAGCAAAAAAAACAGCATTTCGTATTATGATTTTGATGGAATAATAAACTCGATTAATAGTTTTTTGCAGAAGAAGAAATGCTTTTGTTTGAAAAACATATAAAAAAGCATGTGCGTATTTATTTTGGAACAGCAAACTTGATACAAAAGAACAAATTTGATCTTAATGAAATTGTCTCTAAAGTAATGGCGAACAATGCAATGACCTTTCTTGAAAACAATTTTTATGATAGTGTCTGATTTTATAAAACCTTTATGAATGATTTTTTTTTAAAAGTATATTTTTTTTATACATTTGTTTTTAATTTAAAAAAAATAAAATGCAAAATTCAAATATTATTGAACACTGCGGTATTGTTGAAAGTGTTGAAAATAATGTTGTGAGAATCAACATACTAAGTGCTTCAGCTTGTTCTTCGTGCCATTTAAAAGGTGCTTGTAGTGCTGCAGAAACAGAAAACAAAATAGTTGAGGTTTTTAATCCCGAAAAAAAATTTTCAATTGGCGAAGAAGTAAATGTGATTGCTAAAGAATCTATTGGTTTTAAGGCTCTTTTTTATGGCTATCTATTTCCATTTATTTTTATTGTTTCAACACTAATTATCACATCTTTTTTCACAGACAATGAAGCAATAATCGGACTTTTATCGCTTGTTGTTTTAGTGCCATATTATTTTATATTGTCTTTTTATAAAGAAAAATTGAAAAAAATTTTTACATTTAAATTGCAAAAAATATAAGTTTTTATAGTGAATTTGTAATTTTCTCAATTATATTTAATTAATAAAATAAACACAAAAACAAATATGACAATTTTAGTTACAATTATTACATTAGTTACGATTGGAGTTATTGCTGCTGTAATTTTATATCTCGTAGCACAAAAGTTTAAAGTATACGAAAACCCCAAAATAGATGAGGTTGAAGAAGCTTTACCTGGAGCAAATTGCGGTGGTTGTGGTTTTCCCGGATGTCGAGGTATGGCAGAGGCTTTGGTTAAGGCAGAAGATCTTTCAACATTGTTTTGTCCTGTAGGAGGAAATGAAACTATGGCAGAGGTTGCAAAAATTCTAGGTAAAGAAATTGCTGCCAAAGAACCTATGGTTGCAGTTGTGAGATGTAACGGTAATTTCGAAAAACGTAAAAGAACAAATCAATATGATGGTGCTGCTACTTGCGTTATGGCCGCAAGTCTTTATGGTGGCGATACAGCTTGCGAATATGGTTGCCTCGGACTTGGCGATTGTGTTGAAGCATGTAACTTCGATGCAATTTATATGGACTTAACAACCGGATTGCCTGTTGTTAATCAAGATAATTGTACAGCATGTGGTGCATGCGTTGAGGCGTGCCCAAGAGATATTATAGAGCTTAGAAAAAAAGGACCAAAAAACAGAAGGATTTTTGTTTCTTGTGTAAACGAAGACAAAGGAGCAGTTGCTATGAAAGCTTGTAAAGTAGCTTGTATTGGTTGTGGCAAGTGTGAAAAAGTATGTGCTTTTGGAGCTATTACAATCGAAAACAATTTAGCATATATTGATTTCGAAAAATGTAAATTGTGTCGTAAATGTGTTGCTGTTTGTCCTACAGGAGCTATTCATGAAATAAATTTCCCTGTTAAAAAAGCAGTTGCAAAACCCGAAGAGAAACAACAAATAGAAAAAAATAAAGAAGAAATAAATAAAAATTCTGAAAACAAATAAAATTAGGAGGTACATAAGTGTTAAAAACATTTTCAAAAGGTGGTGTTCATCCTGCTGCTAACAAATTATCAGCAGATAAAGCAATAGAGATATTGCCATTACCTAAAACAGTTACAATTCCAATCTCACAGCATATTGGTGCGCCTGCGAAAGTGCTTGTTAAAAAAGGTGACAGTGTAAAAGTTGGACAGAAAATTGCCGAGAGTGGTGGTTTTGTTTCAGCAAATATTCATTCATCTGTTTCAGGTACTGTTTCAAAAATCGATAACATTGTTGATGCTAGTGGTTATAAAAAACCATGTGTAATTATTAATGTTGAAGGTGACGAGTGGGACGAAAATATTGATAAATCGAAAGAGCTAAAAAAAGATTTTGACTTAAGCGCTGAAGAAATTATCAAAAAGATTAGCGATGCAGGTATTGTTGGACTAGGTGGTGCAACTTTCCCTTCACACGTTAAACTTTCAATCCCTAAAGGGAAAAAAGCCGAAGTTTTAATTCTTAATGGTGTTGAGTGTGAACCTTATCTTACAGCCGATCATCGTTTGATGTTAGAAAAAGCTGAAGAGATTTTAGTTGGAACCAAAATTCTGATGAAGGCTTTGAATGTAGATAAAGCTTTTATAGGAATTGAAAATAACAAACCCGATGCAATTAATCATTTTAACAAACTTGTTGAAAATTATGAAGGCATTAAGGTTGTTCCTTTAAAAGTAAAATATCCACAGGGTGGTGAGAAACAACTTATTAAAGCTGTAATTAATAGAGAAGTGCCTTCAGGAGGTTTGCCTATTGCAGTTGGAGCTGTTGTTCATAATGTTGGAACTGCTTTTGCTGTATATGAAGCAATTCAGAAAAATAAACCCTTGTTTGAAAGAGTTGTTACAGTAACCGGGAAATCAGTAACAAAACCTGCAAATTTTTTAGTTAGAATTGGTACTTCAACGGCTGAGTTAATTAATGCGGCAGGTGGTTTGCCCGAAGACACAGGCAAAATAGTAAGTGGTGGACCAATGATGGGTAAGGCTATTGTAAATACAGATGTTCCTATTACAAAAGGTTCGTCAGGTGTTTTGCTTTTTAAAGATAAAGAATCTAAACGTCAAGAATCTCAAAATTGTATCAGGTGCGGTAAATGTGTATCTGTTTGTCCTATGGGACTTGAACCATACTTACTAATGAATCTTGTTGAAAATAAAATGTGGGATGAGCTTGAAAAAAATCATGTTTTAGATTGCATTGAGTGTGGTTCTTGTATGTTCACTTGTCCATCACAACGACCATTGCTTGATTATATAAGATTAGGTAAATCAACAGTAAATAAAATTATTAGATCACGAAAAAAATAAATAATGAATAAACTAATTACAATTTCGCAATCACCTCATGTTGCCGGTGATTTTACTGTGAAAAAAATAATGTATAGTGTTTTAATTGCATTACTTCCTGCATTGGCAGTTTCAATTTATTATTTTGGATTAGATGCTATACGTGTTACATTAATTGCAGTTGCTGCTTCAGTACTTTTTGAATATTTAATTCAAAAGTTTTTGATAAAAGGAAAGTCAACAATTACCGATGGTTCTGCAATTATTACAGGTGTGCTTCTCGCTTTTAATGTACCAAGTAATTTACCTACTTGGATGATAATCGTAGGTGCATTAGTAGCAATTGGAGTAGGTAAAATGACATTTGGAGGATTGGGTAAAAATCCTTTTAATCCTGCTTTAGTAGGAAGAGTGTTTTTATTAATATCTTTTCCTGTTGATATGACAACATGGCCAACTAATCGTTTTGCATTATTAGCAAATCCCGATGCAGTAACAGGTGCAACACCTCTTGCAATATTAAAAGAAGGTATTAAGAATGGTGAAAAAGTTACTGATTTATTATCGCAAATTCCTCCATATCTGGATATGTTTTTCGGAAATGTTGGAGGTTCTTTAGGAGAAATTTCTGCTTTTGCATTAATTATTGGTCTTATATATATGTTGATGAAAAAAGTTATTAGTTGGCATATTCCTGTTATAATGGTAGGAACAATATTTATTTTTTCAGGAATTCTTAATCTTGCGAATCCTGAGAAATTTGCAGACCCTGTATTTCATATATTAACAGGAGGAGTGATGTTAGGAGCAATATTTATGGCTACTGATATGGTAACATCGCCAATGTCGAAAAAGGGAATGATTATTTTTGCTGTAGGTATTGGTATAATTACGGTTATTATTCGAAATTTTGGTGCATATCCTGAAGGTGTCTCATTTGCAATTTTAATCATGAATATGTTTGTACCATTAATTAATAAGTATTGTAAACCAAAATTGTTTGGTGAGAAGGCTTGAATTTATTATTGATTATTGTCTATTGATTATTTAGAAATATAAACGATAAACTATAGAATAGACGATTATCAATAAACAATAAATAATAAACAATAAACAATTACAAAGTTATGGCTAAGAAAAAATCGTCATTAATAAATATGGTTTTTACTTTGTTTGTAATAACGCTTGTTGCATCAGCTGCACTTGGGTATATTTATGAGCTAACTAAAGACCCGATTTCTCAAATGAAACAAAATAAAAAACTTCAGGCAATTAAAATTGTAGTTCCTGAATTTAACAATAATCCAAGTGCTGATATGTACAAAATTCCAACTTATGAAGGCACTGATAGTTTAGAATGTTATCCTGCCAAAAAAGACGGTGAGTTAGTAGGCACAGCAGTAAAAACATATACTAAGAATGGTTTTGGCGGTTTAGTATGGTTAATGGTTGGTTTTAAAACTGATGGTACAATAAATGATATTTCAGTATTGGAACAAAACGAAACTCCAGGTCTTGGGACAAAGATGACAACAGCTAAATTTAAAAATCAATTTAACAATAAAAATCCGGAACAATATAAGCTGTCAGTAAAAAAAGACGGTGGTGATGTAGATGCAATAACAGCAGCGACTATTAGTTCTCGTGCATTTTGTGACGCTGTTAATAGAGCTCACAAATCATTTAAAAATAAAGGAGGAGACAAATAATGAATCAATGGAAAAATTTTATTAAAGGTTTCATAAAGGAAAATCCTGTATTTGTACTTTTACTTGGGATGTGTCCTACACTTGGAGTAACATCTTCTGCAATAAACGGGCTTGGCATGGGACTGGCAACTACATTTGTATTAGTAATGTCAAATATAGTAATCGCCTTAATTAAGGGGTTTATTCCCGATAAAGTTCGAATACCATCATTCATTGTAGTTATTGCATCGTTTGTAACAATAGTTCAAATGGTACTTCAGGCTTATCTTCCTGCTTTATATGCTCAGTTGGGCTTGTTTATTCCACTTATTGTTGTTAACTGTATAATTTTAGGTAGAGCAGAAGCCTTTGCCTCAAAAAATGGTGTTTGGCCTTCATTGATTGACGGTTTGGGAATGGGATTAGGCTTTGCCTTTGCACTTACAATTTTAGGTTCTGTTAGAGAAATGTTAGGAGCCGGAGCTATTTTTAACTATAAATTTATTCCTGCAAATTCCGATGGTATATTATTATTTATATTAGCACCGGGAGCTTTTATAGTTTTGGGTTATTTAATTGCTATTATAAATAAGATTAAGAAAGAAGCATAAATATTAAAATAATTAAAAATATTTTATCATGAGTTATATTATAATTATTATATCGGCAATATTTGTTCATAATATTGTATTAAACCAATTTCTTGGTATTTGTCCATTCCTTGGTGTTTCTAAAAAAATATCAACTTCAGTCGGAATGGCAGGTGCAATTATGTTTGTTATGACATTGGCAACAATTGTAACCTATTTATTGCAATATTTTGTTTTAAATCCTCTTCATATTGAGTTTATGCAAACAATAACTTTTATTTTAGTTATTGCAGGATTGGTTCAAATGGTTGAGATAATATTAAAAAAAGTTAGTCCGGCATTGTATCAAGCTCTTGGTATTTTTTTGCCGTTAATTACAACAAACTGTGCTGTGCTTGGTGTTGCTATTTTAGTTATTCAAAAGGATTTTAATTTGATGGAGAGTGTTGTTTTTGCAATTGCAACTTCAATTGGTTACGGACTATCATTAATTACTTTTTCCGGTATTCGCGAGCATCTTGATTTAGTGGGTGTTCCTAAAGGAATGAAAGGTACACCAATTGCTTTGATTGTTGCAGGTATAATGGCAATGGCATTTATGGGATTTACAGGTATTGTATAGATTAGTATTTAATTTATTTATAGATAAGCTTATTCATATTTTTGAATAAGCTTTTTTTCACCCCAACCAACTCTAATCTCTTCAAATAAGCAAAACCAAAGATTATTTGTTAGCTCAAGCAAAAGGGGCAATTTAATATTAGGGTGGATTCCCGCTTTACTTCCCACTATCCATCGCTAATTCATGCAATTCACTTCGTTTTTGCATGAATAAAGTGGATTAAATATTTAATTAAAAAGTTTATTATGAAAAGTAGTTTGAATAATTTTATGTATTACCAAGACATAAACACAGAAGAATTAATTGTTATAGAAAAAAACATGTTAATAAAATGGATGCATTATTAATTAAATTTAAAGAGTTCAAGAATGTCCCTCAAGATTTATCTATCGAAGGATTTTTTTTCTATTGAACCAGATAGTCATTATTTAAATGTTGATATATCAGAAAAACATATTTTTCAAATTAAGAATTTAAAACCATTCTCGTTTATTAAAGTTTAAAAATATAGTAGTATCAATAAGTGTATTTGAATAAGTATTTTTGACTTTCAGGCAATTTGCTACTTCTAAAAACTGAAATAATTTTTTAACCTTCACTTGGTGTAGTCTCTGACTACGCCATATATTTTCTTAAACAAAGTTACCGTAACCATCCAAAATTCTTCACCAAAATATAACAATTTATCAATTTAGGTATTATTCTCTTCAGGATATTCAATACGTGTATGATAAATATTTTTAATTTTATTTTTAAAAATGTTTTTAATAGTAGTTATATCTTTAAAAGTAAATTCTACATTGTTTAACTGTCCTTCACTTATTTGAGAATCAATAATTGTATCAATAATATCGTTAATTGTTTTATCAGTATAAACTTTTAAACTTCTTGATGCAGCTTCAACAGAATCAGCCATCATTAATACTGCTGTTTCTTTTGAGAAAGGAGCAGGACCGGGATAAGTATATTTTTTTACATCTACTTCTTTGTCGGGATATTTGTTAACAAACGAGCGATAAAAATATTTAGCTTGTGTTGTTCCATGATGGGTTTCAATAAACGAAATAATTTGATGAGGTAGTTTATTCTTTTTTGCCAGTTCAACGCCTTTGGTAACATGTCCAATTATTATTTCGGCACTTTTTTCAAAGCTTAACTTATCGTGAGGGTTAGTTCCTGCAATTTGATTTTCGGTAAAATATTCAGGGTTAAGCGATTTCCCAATATCATGATACAGAGCGCCTGTTCTTACAAGAAGAGGATTTCCTCCAAGTTTAAAAATTGCTTCTTCGGCTAAACTGGCAACTTGAAGAGAGTGTTGAAAACTACCCGGTGCTTTTTCGGCTAATTCACGCAATAATTGATTGTTAGTGTCTGATAATTCCATTAAACTTATGTCTGATAAAAATCCGAACATTTTTTCAAACAAATAAATTAATGGGTAAGCCGATAATAATAGTAAACCATTGCCTGTAAACCATGCAAAATTATATAAATTTATTTCGTGAATATTTCCTTCCTGAATAATTGCCATACCAAAATAAACAATACAATATGAAATGATAACTAAAATTGATGAAAGAAATAACTGACCTCGTCGATGAATTTGCGATAAGCTGAAAATAGCAACAATACCGGCAATAAATTGCAAGAAAACAAATTCAAAACCATTTGGAACAATAAAACCAATCAATAATATTGTAATTGTGTGAATAAACAATGCAAGTCTGTCGTCGTAAAAAGTGCTTATTATTATTGGCAATATTGCAAAAGGAATAATATTAAGGCTAATAGTATCAGATTTTAGTATCATTGATGATGCAAACACCATTAGCAGTACAAGTAAGAGAATGAATGTGGTTTTAATGTTGTGTCGGAGTATTTCTTTTCTAAAATTGTAAAGAAACAGAAACAAAACTAATACAGATGTAAATATTAGTATGATTTGCCCAAGCAAAATAAAATGATAGTTTGTTGATGAGCCTAATGATTTTTCGTATTCAGATTTTAATGATTTTAAAATTAAGAATTTTTTGGAATTAATAATTTCACCTTTTGTAACAATTAACTCACCGGCTTGCACCATACCTTTAGTGAGTGAAAGGTCATTAATTAAGTTTTGTTTTATTTTGTTTGAAGTCTTCTCATCATAAAATAAGTTTGGAACAACATATTCGTATAGTTTTAATGAGTTAAGAAAATCAATTTTTTCAGATGAATTTTTACTGTTTTTAAATTTTTCGGAAATGTCTTGTTTTAAGTACTTGTATGAGATTTTGGGAGTAAAAACTTTTGATATGTCACGTTCTTCGGCAACATTATTTTTAACAACTATAATTGACGAACCTTTTTTTGTTTGTTTCAAAATTTCAGAAAACTGAACAACACCATTATTATAAATATTATTCAAAATGCTGTCGCAATAATTTAAACTCTCTGTTTTAAAAATTTTTAATTTGTGTTTTGGTATATTCTTATGTTTATAATTTCCCCAATTATTATTAAAATTTTTGTGAAACAAATTGAGTTGAGATTTCTGAATTTTATTGTCGAATTTAAAATAAGGTTTAAAGTTATTAATAATGCTGTCTTTTTCTGCCGATATTTCTTTATCAGACTTTTGTATTGCAAAATTAAAGGGAGCAATCAGGTTTTGGTGTTTCCAGGGAGATCCTTTTTGAAACTCATAACGAAATTTTCCTTGAGACGGGAATAAGAAAAGAATTATTATTACCGTTATTATGAAAAGTAATGTTTTAAAAGCTAAGTTGGTATATTTTTTTATGCTGCTGAAAAATTTTGTCATGATTAATTTTTTAAGAGTTAAAATTTTTTTTTCAGTATTGTGTGTTTGTTTTATCAATTAATTATTGGGTAAATAATATACCAATTTAAAAAATATACAATAACCCAACTAAAAACAAAAATAGCACAAATTATTAAACATGTTAAAAAGAGGCGTTTTGATTTGGGGTTAACATTTATATAAAAATTAAAGTTAGCAATTACTAAACCGACAAATAAGGAAATAAACAAAATAATTGCGAGAAGTTCAGAAGTGCTTTCTTTTAATTTTTTTTCTAAAATTATTAAAATAAAGTTAATTATGATAAAAGCTACAAATAGTAAACTGTTTCTAATTACAAGTTTTTTCATAATCTGAAATTCTTATTTACTCCAAACAAATTTATAAATAATTTTGATATATTTTATTCTTACATGATTATTTCAGTAAAATAATATATTATTTTTCTTATATTTGACATATAAAAGCAACGACAAATGGAATATGGTATTGCATATTTAAGTATAATTCCTGTAAGGAGTGAACCCGACCATAGAAGTGAAATGGTAACACAAATTTTATTTGGTGAGCATTTTAAAGTGCTCGAAAAAAATAATGGCTGGTGCTTTATTCATCTCTTTTATGATGATTATGAAGGCTGGATTGACGAAAAAATGTGTTATTATATAACTCCCAATGTTTATGAGAGTTTAAGTAATGAAATTAGTTTTGTGTCGCATGAGATAGTAAATGTTGTTCAACGAGCTAAAAAAGAAACTCCTTTTATGATTGTATCGGGAAGTAATTTACCCTTTTATAACTCTGTAGATAAGTCATTTAAAATTGATGATGAGCAGTTTTATTTTTATGGAGATATTTCTGAAAAAAAAGAAGATGACATGCGCGCATCAATAACCGATGCTGCATTAAATTATGTTGATGCTCCATATCTGTGGGGAGGTCGTTCTCCCTTTGGTATTGATTGTTCAGGTTTAACACAAATAGTATATAAGCTCAACGGAATAAAAATACCCAGAGATGCATCGCAACAAGTTGAATTGGGAAAAGCAATTACTTTTGCCGACAAATCTTTGCCCGGCGATTTAGCTTTTTTTGATGATGAGGAAGGAAATATTATTCATGTTGGGATTGTTTTGAATGATAAGAAAATTATTCACGCTTCTGGCAAAGTTAGGGTTGATTTATTCGACCATCAGGGAATTTTTAATAATGAAACAAAAAAGTATTCTCATAGATTAAGAGTTATTAAACAAATAGTGTAAAATAATTTTATATTTCACATGGTGTAAATTGAGTTTATTTATACTTTAAACAGTTATTAATAGTCATTGAAATAGTCATTAATAGTCAATGTTTTTTATTAACAACTAAATGACAGCGAAGCCAAATGACACGAAGTTAATGACGTGAAACAAAATGACAAATAGTAAAACGCAATGTATAAACGTTTACATATAAATTAAAGGATATGATAATTACAACTTCAGACTCAATTGTAGGAAAAGAAATTGTTGAAACCATTGGTTTGGTTAGAGGCAGTACTGTTAGAGCGCGAAATATAGCGCGAGATATTTTCGCCGGTTTAAAAAATATTGTTGGCGGTGAAATTTCTGAATACACAAAACTTCTTGCTGATGCCCGCGAACAATCAATTCAAAGAATGATTGACGATGCAAAAAGTTTGGGCGCCGATGCAATTGTTGAGCTTCGTTTCACTACCTCAGCTGTTATGTCTGGATGTTCAGAAATATTAGCATATGGAACAGCAGTAAAAATTAAATAATATGACTTATAGCCTTATCCCAAAAGTATTATTTGTTGTTGTTATTATTCTTCTTATTTACTTGATATTTAAGCAAGAGAATGATAAGAAGAACGAAAATTTTGAAGATAGAGATAATTAGTTTTTATCTATGAATCTACTACGAAAAGACCTCATAGCCGTCATTGCGAGGGCGAAGCCCGAAGCAATCTGTTGACAATCAACATACAGGGATTGCTTCGACATTTCTGATTTTCGGTCAGGCTATTCGCAATGATGAAAAATATTTTTCGGAGTGAACTCAAAATCATAAATCTAACATCATAAATCTAAAATCTACCAATGTCTTTCACCTACAAATACCCACGACCTGCATTAACAGTCGACAGTTTGATTTTTTTTAAAGATAATTCTGATATTAAAATTTTATTAATTCAACGAGGCAATCCTCCATTTGAAAATAGTTGGGCTTTCCCTGGTGGATTTGTCGATATGGATGAAACCTTAAAAAATGCTGCACTTCGTGAATTATATGAAGAAACAGGCATACGAAATATTGATTTAGAGCAATTATATGCATTCGATGCAATTGACAGAGACCCTCGTCATCGAACAATATCGGTTGCTTTTTATGGTTTTAGCAAATCTCTCTATATAGATATTAAAGCAGGCGATGATGCAAAAAATGTAGCTTGGTACACGTTGAATAATTTACCAGAATTAGCTTTTGACCATAAAGAAATATTAGATTTTGCAATAAAAAAATTGAGTTTAAATAATTAAAACTTATTAACCTGAGTTCGATATAAAATATAAAACACAGAAATTCAGAAATGAATAAGATTTGTGAATAAAATTATGAATTAATAACGGGTTATTTAGAAGAATTTTAGGTGCAAAGATTGTTTAT
>QMPG01000055.1 GCA_003648455.1 Bacteroidota bacterium | reverse complement strand
GGGAAAAATTCAACCGGATAATGTAAATCTAATGGCAAATTCAATCGACTATTTATCAGACGATACCGGTTTAATTGAACTTAGAACAAAAGGAGTAACATCTCGACCGTTAGATCAAATTAGTGATGGCACCAAAACGCTCTTAAAATATTTAAACTTTTTGTTGCCATTAATACTCGTTATTATTATAGGTATTGTAAGATTTGAACATAAAAGAAATATACGAATTAAAAGAATGGAGGAAGGTTATGTCTAAAAAAGTAATTAATAAAATATTATCAATAATATTTATTATTTTATTAGCTGTAGTAATTATAATCTACATTGTTGATTCAGAAAAAGGTGACAGAACATTTAAAAAAGAGTTAGTAACTATTGACACCTCTGAAGTAACTTCAATTAACATTTTACCTAAAAAAGATACAAACTACATTAAGATATTTAAAACTTCTGATAATAACTGGAAGTTAAAAAATAAAGGTAATGATGTTAATGCTGACAAAAATACAGTGAATGAGATGCTAAAAGAATTAATAAATCTGCACCCCAAAAGTGTTGCAGCAACAAACCAATCAAAATGGAAAGAATTTGAAGTTACAGATTCTTTGGCTACGCGCGTAAAAGTTTTAAAAGGAAATAAAACTGTTGCAGATGTAATGTTAGGAAAATTCTCATACAAACAAAATCCCATGACTCGCCGAACAGAAATTACTTCTTATGTTCGACTATTTAATGAAGATAAAATATATGCAATTGATGGATTTCTAAATATGACCTTTAATCGTAATCCAAAGTCTTTTAGGGATGATGCTGTTATTTCGTCACCAGTAAACAATTGGAATAAGATAACTTATAATTATCCTTCAGACAGTTCATTTACCTTAATAAAACAAAACAATAAATGGATGGTAAGCGGATTATTAGCCGATTCAACAATCACTACTCGTTATTTACAAACAATTTCGCACTTAAACAATTCAGATTTTATTGATGACTTTAAATATCAAAATAACAAGCCCGTATATTCAGTAAAAATTGAAGGTAATAATATGAAACCTATTGAAATAAATGCTTTCTCTACAGATAGCTTAAATCAATATGTTGTTACATCTTCTGAAAATATAGGAACCTATTTTGACGGAAATAAAATTTTGAAAAAATTGTATGTAAATAAAAATTATTTTAGCAAAAAAGTAAAATAAAAAAATCAGCACAACCGAGCTGTCAATTTTGTTTTCATAGTTTGGCGGCTTGGTTTTTTTTAAATACTAGCTTAATAAATATTATGTTATACAAAAAGCAATTCATTTTACTTCTTTTTGAAAGTCTCAGTTAATCAAATTAATCCGCTTTCATGCAAAAACGAAGTGAATTGCATGAATTAGCGTGGATAGTGGGAAGTAAGGCGGTAAACCCCTCATTAGAAGTACCCAAATTTGGGCTTATTAAAAACACCAAATTTGTTAATAATTCTTAAGCGCAGAAAAATTATGAATTTTTCGGGTTAACAAATTGATTATAATTTCTTGTCATCTATATAAGTTGCAAATGTGCAACTGATTGTTACTCAATCAGTAAATGAATAAAAATTCTTTTGCTACTTTTAGGAATTAAAAAAAAATCAACACTTAATAATATTTTTCTTCTACCAACGTTAATATTTTATATAAACATATAATTCTAAAAAATAAGCCTATGAACAAAAATTTTACTTTATTTTATGTAATTAATAATTTTAGTAATAACAAAATTAACGATTCTGAAAAAAATATTATCAATATTGATTTTAAAGCTTTTAATGATGTTTATAAAACTCTAAACAAATTAGAGATTGAACCTAGTCAAAATGCTATTGATAATATTATGTGTTTTTCGAAATCATATGATGTTATAAAATTAAAATCATTGAAAACGATTGAACTAAATTTGAATTAATTCTGAAAAATTATTTTGTTTTTTAGCAGAAACTGAAAAAATTGGCAACAAAAAAAGCTGTTTGACTAACAAACAGCTTTTTTGATTTCTACAGCACAGTAATGATTATTGATTACCTAAAATAAGAGGTAAGCCATCTTTTCCACCTCCAATAACAATTGTTTTAGCATTAGGAGATTTCGACAATTCAATAGTAGCCTCAATTCCTCTCATCCTTAATAATTCATCTGTCAGGCTATTATTAATAATACGATTTGATTTTGCTTCACCTTGTGCTTGAATTATTTTACGCTGAGCCTCGCTTTTTTCTTTTTCTAATTTGAATTCATAAGCTAAAGCTTCTTGCTCTTGTTTAAGTTTACTTTCAATTGCTTGTTTAATATCAGGAGGTAAATTTATTGAACGAATAAGCAAGGCTTTCATATCAATATCATTATCTGAGAGTTTTTGTCCGGCCTCTTCAATAATTCTTAGTTCTACCTCTGAACGTTTAGTAGAATAAATCTCTTCGGCAGTATATCTACCTGCAACCTGACGAACAGTTGATCTTACTTCAGGAACAACGAGTTGACTTTCATAATCTACACCAAAGCGTCTGTGTAAAAATGCTATTCTATTATAAATTGGATTAAAACGAACAGAAATATCAATATTAACTTGAAGACCATTTTTATCAAGAACGTCCATTGTTTCTTCTGATTTACGCTCTTTAACATTATAAACAATAAAGTCGTTCCACGGAGCTACAACATGAAACCCTGGAAGATATACATTTACTGTATCTAAACCGGTTGAGAATTGCCTAAAAATAATTGCTCTCTCACCTGGTTTAATCTTGTAGAACATTCCATTGCCAAATAATAGAAGTAAAAATACTGCAGCTACTATTGCAATAATTATGCTTGATTGTTTCTTTTTCATAATAATTTGTTTAAAGGTTTAATAAGAATAAAAGTCTAAATATACGAATTATTTTGTAACTATAATTATACACCTGCTAATCCTGAAGCAACATTTTGTTGTAATCTAGGGACAATACTCATAACGGGAATATCAACACCATGAATAATTTCTTTGGCAAATGAGCCCATAAAATATTTAAAAATCCCAAAAGGTTGTTGATGAGTTGTAATTATAATTAAATCTCCATGTTTTTTATGTATAAAATCTATCAAACATTCTGACCTTGATTTATCTTTACAATGAATTAAGTCTGTTGAACATTCAACACCACCTTTAGTTAAAAAGTCCTCAACTTGTTTTAATTGGATATTTAATCGTTTAAGAATAAATTCATCTTCCATAGAAACAATTGAAACAACAAAAACTTTAGCATTAAATAAACGAGCAAAATGAAGTGCATTAGAAACTTTCTCTTTAGTTTCTTTTGTTAAATCAAGAGGTAAAATAATATTATTGCACTCATTACGAAAATGCTTGCCTTTTATTGTAATAACAGGGCAATATGCCTCACTTACTACTCTTAAAGCATTTGAGCCAATTATTTTCTTCTTAATATTATCGGCAGTGCTCGTACCCATAACAATGAAATCGAAATCATGTTCTTCAGATATTCGAATAATTGTTTCACAGAGTTTTCCTTTACGAAGTAACACTTGTAATTTAAAATCTTCATCCTTTATTACTTTATGAGCAAACTCCAAGATCTTACTTCTTAATTTATCTAAAACTACAATCTTCTCATCTTCATCATAAATTGTCCAAAGAGGTCCGGCTTCGTTAATAACGTGTAATAAAGATATACTAGCATTATTAATCTTAGCTAAATTGTATGCTTGCTCAAGACCTATATATGATTGAGAAGAAAAATCAATAGGAACTAAAATCTTTTTATTTGGATGTTTCATATGTTTTAGATATTTTTGCTGTTTATTTTTATATACAAAATAAGTAAATATTATGGAACAAATCAAATCTTCTGAACTAATTCTTAATGCAGATGGAACAATTTTTCATCTTCATTTAAAACCTGAAAATATTTCTGACACAATAATTTTGGTTGGAGACCAAGACAGAGTTGCTGTTATTTCCAGCTTTTTTGACAATGTTGAATTTAAGGTTCAAAACAGAGAGTTCACAACACATACAGGAACTTATAAAGGGAAAAGATTAACAGTTACTTCTACCGGAATTGGTACTGACAACATTGATATAGTTTTATCCGAGCTTGATGCAATTTCAAACATTGATTTAGATACCAGAACTATAAAAAAAGAGCATAAAACATTAAACTTTGTTAGAATAGGAACTTCAGGAGCTTTACAAGGAGATATACCTGTTGATACGCCTGTTATTTCGAAAATGGCAATTGGATTTGACGGCTTATTAAATTTTTATGCAGGAAGAAATGAAGTAAGTAATCTTGATATTGAACAGGCTTTTCTTAAGCATACTAATTGGAACGAATTATTAGCAAAACCTTATTTTGTTGACTCATCAGAAAATTTATTTAACAAAATTGGTGAAGGCATGAGAAGTGGTCTTACTATTTCTGCTCCGGGATTTTACGGACCACAAGGACGCGTACTTCGTTTACCTATTGTTGATCCTAAAATAAATAGCAAAATTACCGCTTTTCGTTATAATGACATGAAAATAACCAACTATGAAATGGAAAGTTCTGCAATCTTTGGTTTATCAAAACTTTTAGGTCATAATGCAGTAACAGTTTGTAATATAATAGCAAATAGAATTAGAGGTGAATATAGTTCAAACTATAAAATTGCACTAGAAAAAACAATAAAAACTATTTTAGACAGACTTTCTGAATAAATTAAAATAACTTTTATTAAATAAAAATCGGGAAATTAAATAAATTAATTTTCCGATTTTTTTATATCAAAAATTTCTTATCTTTATTCATCAGAAAAAATATTCTCAAGATGGAGATGAACAAAATTAGAGCATTAATAGATTTGCTTGACGATCCAGATAGTGAAATTTTTGAAACAGTTAAAAATCAATTACTCAAGCAAGGACTTTCTATTTTACCGGAACTAGAGAAGTCATGGGGAAATTCCTTAAATATTGATTTACAAAATAGAATCGAAAATTTAATTCAAAAAATTCAATTTCAAGATACAACAGCCAATCTTAAAAAATGGAGCGAAAAGCATAATGATGATATATTGAATGGTGCCTTTTTCATTGCAAAATACCAATATCCTAATCTAGAATATGATAAAATATTAAAACTAATTGAGCTAATTAAACAAGATGTTTGGTTAGAGTTAAATGATAATCTTACCGCACTTGAAAAAATTAAAATTTTAAATCATATTTTTTACGATATTTATCATTTTACTAGTAATACTTCAAATTTATATGCACCTCAAAATTCATATATAAATATAGTTTTAGATACAAAAAAAGGCAATGCTGTATCTTTAGCAATAATTTATATGTATATTGCTCAATCTCTTGGTTTGCCAATATATGGTGTTAATCTACCCCCAAATTTTATTCTTGCCTACATTGACAAACCTATTTATAGTAAAGCATTAGATATAAATAATGAAAAAAATATATTGTTTTATATTAACCCTTTTAATAAAGGTGCAGTTTTTGGCGAGAAGGAAATTGATTTTTTTATTAAACAAAAAAAAATTGAACCGCAAAAGCAATATTATTATCCCTGCGATAACAGAATAACAATTAACAGGCTAATAAATGAATTAATTGTTTGTTATGACAAATTAGCATATCCTAATAAAATTGAAGATTTAAAACTTTTTCAAAACATAATAAAAGGATAAGAATTATTTTACTATTTTTGTGTAAATTAAAACAGTATTTTAACAAATCTTAATTACTATGACAAAAAATAATGACGAAATAGATTTAATTGAACTATTCTCAAAAATTGCTAATTGGTTTGCATCAATATTTAACAAACTTATAATGTTTTTTATAAGGAATGCTTTTAGATTATTAATTTTTGTTTTATTAGGCATTGGACTTGCAATTGGAAATTATTTCATTACTGAAAGATTTTATAATACAGAAATGATATTAAAAACAAATGCCGTTTCAAGTTCAGAAATGGTTAATTTTATTAACAATCTAAACATCAGCACATTAACCAATAACAAACCCTCAAAAATAAAAAATATTAAGGCTTATTATATTATAGATATTAACAAAGACGGGATAGCTGATTACACAGACTACGAAAATGCTAAAGACACTTCAATTACCAACAAAAGAATGAAAAACAAAATTAGTATCCGAGCATCTGTATATGAAAATGCCTCAATAGATAATATTAAAAATGCTATAATCTCTTACATCAATAGAAATGAGTACTTTCAAAAAGTCAATAAAGTTAGAATTAATCAATTAGAAAATTTAATTGCTAAAACTAATATTGAGTTACATAAACTAGATAGTGTAGAATCGATTAATTACTTCAAACGCAATCCTTATGACAAAAAATTGGGAAAAAACATGATGATTTTAAATGAAAAAGAAATGAAATTATTTCATAATGATATACTTAGGCTTTACAAATTAAAACAAAATTATGAAAAAGGACTTTATCTAGACAAAAATCTTGTTACAATAATTCAAGACTTTCCTGTTGCTACTAAAGTTGAAAATTCTATTACAAAAAAATTAAAAAATTTTGTAATCATTGCTTTCTTTATTGGATTAATTTATTCAATTTTTATTGATCAACGAAAAAATTTGAAAGCTTTAGTTAAGCAATCTAAGAAATAATAAAAATCATACTAATATTATTAACCCGAAAAAATCATAATTTTTTTACGCTTAAGAATTACCAATAAATTTGGTGTTTTTAATAAGCCCCAATTTGGATACTTCTAATGCGAGGTTTCGGGGCTCACTTTAAAATTCGGATGGATTATGCATAAATTTCAGAACTCTTGACCCATAAACTGATTATTAATGGATTGTAAGTATTTGTTCGGATACTGTAGTTATATAAAATATTCAATAATTTGTGCAGTCCATTCGGTATTCCACACTCAATAATCAATATTCAAATGTTGATGACGCACAAAATATTTTATTATAATCGGCCACATTTTTAAATTGAGCCGGTATTATTTAACGAAGAAATATTTCAATATTAACAATTGTTAATTTTTTTCATTCCATTTGAAAATGTTTTATTATTATCACTTTCAATAAAAACCAAAATACTATAAAAGAAAGCAAAAAACAAAACCCCAGAAATAGTATTTAGCATTGATTCAAAAATAAAGTTAACTATTATTATAAGAATAAAGAAGAAAAGCAAATAATTTTTTTTGATAAAACTAAAATATAGAGGCACTAAAATTATTAAAACTAGCATTATTAATCCTATCAATCCCTGACCTAAGAATGTTTCTAAAAATTGGTTATGAACATTATAATGATCTTTCTTTGCTTTTTTAATATTTTCTTTTTCATATCGTGCAATTAATTCATCTTTAATATCCCCTGCACCAGCACCTGTAAATAAGTGTTCTTTAATAAGTTCATATGTAACATTCCATATTCTAAGTCTTATATTTTTTTCATCTTCTGTCTTATTTTTTTTTGGGGTGGCAATATCAGCTTTATTTACAGAAACATTGTCTTTACTTACATTTTTCTTAGTTGAAAATTTTATATTTTCATTAGCATTTTTAGAAGAATCGAAAAATGCTATATGATTAGTATGGAGTAATTTACTTTCTAATTTTTTTACTCTGCTATTATAGTTTATTACAAATAAAAATAAAAGGGAAATTGAAATAAAAGATAAAGAGCTATTTAATATTTTTTTATATTTTATTGTGTAAATAAAAAGACTTCCTAATAATACAATGAATTCACTAATTATTCCTGCTCTTGATGACAATAAAAATATCATTACAAAAAACAAAATTACAGTAGCAATATAAAAAATTTTATATTTAATTATGCTGAATTTATTTTCGTAGTCAAATAAATAAAAAAGTATTGCTGTTGCAAAAGTCAGATACATTGCGAAATAAGATGGATGATGAAATATTGATATATTGGCATATACAAAATAACTAGACCAGCCAATAGACGAATCCAAAACTAATTTACTATCAACAAAACTAATTGAGTTATAAAATGCAAAACCTATACAAATAAGAGAAGCTGCTATGTTTCCAAAAATAAATGCAAAAAATATTTTATTATAATTTTTTTTATATAAATAATTTGATCCGAATAAAAGTATTGGAAAAAGAAAAATAGAAAATTTAACTTGTAAATCAAAAAAACCTACATCAAGATTTTTAGAATATAATAAACCTATAGCGTGGAAAATATAAAATACTAATAATAAAATTAAGATATTCTTATTGTTAAAATTTGAAAATTTATTTTTAAAATCACCTTCTAAAATCCAAGAAATTGCCCAAAACCAAATAATATAAGGAAGAAAATCTTTATATAATGGCATACAAAAAGAAAAAATTAAGGCCAAATAAAAATTAATTTTATTAAATAATTTTTTATTTTTCTTTATAAAATCTAACATTATATATAATAAACATTATTATTTTTTAATAATGACAAAAATAACATTTGTACAGTAATAATACTTAATTAATCGAATAATATACTGATATTTTTGATTAACCAATAAAATTAATTGTTTAATTAACCCGAAAAATTCATAATTTTTCTACGCTTAAGAATTACCAACAAATTTGGTGTTTTTAACCCGGAAAATTCATTAATTTTCTACGATTAAGTAATACCAACAAATTTGGGTGCTTCTAATGCGGGGTTTACTTGCGTGAGTTCACCGCCAGCTGGCGGTTCGGTTCCCGCTTTACTTCCCACTATCCAATCGCTAATTCATGCAGTTTTTGCATGAATAAAGCTGGTTAATTATATAAGACGAGAACTACATCCGATTGGTTGCTTGAAAATTTCAACTATTTTTCTTTAAAAAGAGTCTTAATTCTAAACAAAGCAATAAAAGAACCCATTCCATAAGAAAAATGCAAAATATAGAAAGCAAAAAATAAATACTTAAACTTTGTTTTTTTATTGTTTTCTAAAAACGAAGCTATAATTAGAAAAAAATTATAGAGTAAAAACAAAACAAAGAATAAATATATCCATACTGAAGAAAAAAAGAAAGAAAAAATTACAGGGAAAATTAATGATAAAAGAAATACTAATGGCACAAAATGTCTAATACTTAATGAATGAAAACTTTTTGTATAATAAGTCGTTAATATATTCCAGTATCCATTTCTGTAATTGTTTTTTGCAATATCGTGAAATGTTTCACGAGCATAATAAGTACAATATAAATCTGGTATTAAATATATTTTACACCCTGCTGCAATCATTCTTTTAGATAGTTCAATATCATGATTTCTAATTAATCTTTCATCATAATAACCAACTTTCTTAAACAATTCCTTTTTATAAAGACCAAAAGGAACGGTATCAACAAGTTGAGCGTTTTTTACACCTATTCTAAATAATGAATTTCCGACTCCTAATTTATTTGATAATACAGCTGCTATAGACATTGATTTATATGTCTCATTTTTCACCTTTGTAATTAGCATTCCTCCTACTCCATCAGCACTGAGCTTTTTTATATTATCAACTAAAGAAGAAATGTAATTTGAAGAATACAATGCATGAGCTCCTGCAATCATAACATATTCGAAATTAGCATTCTTAATCCCTAAATTTAAAGCAACAGGAGTAATTTGTTTCGGGTTATTAATTATTCTAATAAAAGGATATTTTGCAATTAATTCATTAATAATGTCTATTGTTCCATCATTACTATTTCCATCTACAATAATAATTTCCAAATTATCTTTGGGGTAATCATTATCAACCAATGATTTAACGCATTGTTCAATATATTCTTTTTCATTCCTACAAGGAATAATGACTGAAACACCTTTTTTCATTAATTACTTAGAATATCGTTATAAATTTTTAATAATTTTTTTTCTTGTGATGTCCAATTAAATTCATTAAACACAGCAAGCTTGCCATTTTTAGACTTAATGCTCATTAATTGTTTATTGTTTATTAATTCTTCAATTTGCAAAACAGCCTCATTAATGTTTAAATAATCAACACATATACCTGTGTTTTTTTCTTTAACATAATAGTCATACAATTCAAAATTTGATGTAATAACAGGTAATCCGTTAAGCATATACTCAAATATTTTAGTTGGCAACGATGTTTTATAATTATCAATTGGTTTTAGTAGAGAAAAACCTATATGGTCGTTTTTTAAAATTTTATATACTTGTTTTACAGGAATATAACCGTGTAAGGCAACTCTATTTTCAAGTTCATTTTTTGAGATAAAATTATTTATTGCACATTCTAATTTTTCATATTCGACTCTTCCAATAATATCTAAATAAATATCATATCCTTTATTATACAAGGATAAAAAGATATTAAGTATTTGAAAAACGCCTCTTATTTCAGATATTAATCCCGAATAAACAAATCTTAAGGGAGTTGAAAAATCTTTATTTTCTTCAATATTAATTTGCTCAAATACTAATGGATAATTTAATATAACATGCGATTCTTTCTTGGAATAATAGTTAGTATAAGAGTCTTCAGCTAAAATTAACACATCAAAAAAAAGAGTGAAAAATTTTTCAATCAATCTATAGATTTTTCTTACAAATCCCCTCAATTTTTTTGGTATCCAATCTTTGTCTTTTATAGAAAGAGCTACATTCTCATGGATATCAAAAATTACTTTCTTGCCAAATATTTTTAGTATAAATCCGACAAAAATTAATTCAGGATCGTGAAAATGATAAATTTTGGCATTAACTTTTAATGCTTTAAAAAAAATTAATACGGGTGATAATAATATTCTAGAAAACCTACTCTTAATTTTTTTAGTACCAATTATGTTAACTCCTTCAATTGTTTGATTTTTTTCACCATTTACAATAAGATATACATCATAACCTGCATTTTTCAAACTGATACACTCTTTTTGAAAAATCCTGATATCGTTAACCGGATGCGCTGATGTTAAATGGCAAATTTTCATTTATATTAATTCTTTAAAAGACTTTTTTCATATCGATTTGATACAAATAAAATCAAAGCAAAATATATTGAATAAGCAACTAAATCAATTAAAACATATATCTTTAGAAAAACAAGTATATCTAAATTCTTAAAGAATAACAGACTGATTATTAAACAAAAATAAAAAAACTGCCAAATTGAACCTATTTTTATTTTCTCTAATGCAGTGAATACAACACTCAAAGGCGAAACAATAAATTTAATTGCATAAGAGAAAACTAATATTTTTGTAAATTCACCTGACATAATCCAATTCTCACCAAATACAAATGAAAAAATATTTACACTCCAAAGGCTAAAAACAGCAACACCTATTAATGCTGTTATAAATAAGATGACTGAAATATTTAGGATATACTTTTTTATAGAATCGTGTTTATTTCTTTTCTCAGAAATATGTTGCAAAAGCACCTGAGATAATGATGTTGTTATTAAGGCAAGTGGTAAAGCTAAAACAACTCGACTAAGGTCGAAATAACCGGTTAAGGTTTGAGAGTAAAATTTATTTATCAGTATTACCGGCAACAATAAACTTATTGAATTAAATAATGCCGGCAAAGTATTATATTTAGGGAATTCTTTATATCGTTTTAAAACATAAATCAAATCAGTCTTGTTTATATATGAAAATTTAAACTTATTTTTTAAAATTTGATAGAAACCCGAAATATTATTTGCAATATTCCCTAATAAATCGCCAATAAGCAGCCCAAAAGGGAGCTTTATATAACTAAAACCTGTTTGAACAGAGCCTTCGGTAGTTCGTCTTACAATCTTATTTATTGACGATGATTTATATGCTTTCTTCCTTATTAGCCAATAATTTATTGATTGATATAAACTAAAAAGAAAAACACTTAAGGGAACAAAAAATAACCAATATGAATAGTCTGATTGAAAATTTAAAAGAGAAACTAATTTATCTTTTAAAACTAAAACAGCACAAAACAATAAAAAAGAAAAAAGTAAATTAATTATGATTGACAAGAAAAAAACATTGGCGGCAGTCTTATCTTTTTTTGGTAAAACAATAGCCAACTCATAACGCAAAGTAACTACTGTTGCCACAATACCAACAATACTCATATAAACTGCGAATGCTCCAAAATCTGCAGGTGAATATACTCTTCGCACGATTAACTGGAATAATACTGCAATAACTTGAGCAATGGCTGTTCCTGAAATTAAAGTAAAAAGATTTTTTACAAACTCATTATTTAGTATAAATTTTTTTATCATAAAACACCGACTTTGTTAGTCTTTACCTGATTTTAATTACAAAATAAAACTATTGTTGTATATGTTCAATCCCTTTAGGATTGATGGTTAATATTACCATTCAAGCCCATAGGTTTCACCTATGGTTATTTATAATTAATCCCTTTCAGGGATTATTCACTACTAATTATTTAAGCTTGTAATTTAAACCAATTTTTAACATTGTTAAACTTTATATTAACTTAATTACTAAATAAAATTATTAATTATTTCCCTTTCAGGGATTGTTTATGAGCTTTTTCGAATTTGCAATCCGAAAATTAACCCAGAAAATTCATTAATTTTCTACGATTAAGTAATACCAACAAATTTGGGAATTTCATTAACCCCAAATTTGGGTATTACTAAATCGGGGTTTACTTGCGTGAGCTCACCGCCAGCTGGCGGTTCG
>QMPG01000054.1 GCA_003648455.1 Bacteroidota bacterium | reverse complement strand
CCTTATAGAATTTTAAGGCTCTGTGGTGGTGATTTAAGCTTTACTTCTGCTCTTACTTATGATTTTGAAGTATATTCTGCAGCTCAGGAAAAATGGTTAGAAGTTAGCTCTGTTTCGAACTTTGAATCTTATCAGGCAAATAGACTGAAATTAAGATTTAAAGAAGAAGGAGAGAAAAAAGCAAAGTTAGCTCACACATTAAACGGAAGCGCTTTAGCTCTCCCCAGAATTGTTGCAGCTTTACTTGAAAATAATCAGACTACTGAAGGAATAAATATTCCTAAAATATTAAGCTCATATACAGGTTTTAATATTATTGATTAACTACTATTTTTGTTGATTTGTTAATTTTTTCGTATGTTGTTTACCTAATAATTTATTAAGATAAACAAATTATTAGGTAAACAAATATTAAAATTGTCGCTTTGATAAAAGAAAAAATAATTCTCGGAATAGACCCCGGCACCAATATTACAGGCTATGGTGTAATTAAATCTGTGAATAATAAACCGGAATTAGTCACCTTAGACATAATAAAATTACCAAAAAACGCTACTCACTTCTCTCGTCTTGAAAAAATTTTTAAAGCAGTTATAAAAATTATCGAACTATATAAACCCGATGAATTAGCTGTTGAAGCACCTTTTTTTGGAAAAAATGTTCAATCTATGTTAAAATTAGGACGGGCGCAAGGGGTTTCAATTGCAGCTGCTTTATCTCATTCTATTCCTGTATTTGAATACTCCCCACGAAAAATCAAATTAGCAATTACCGGTAATGGTGCAGCTTCAAAAGAGCAGGTTTCAATGTTTTTACAACAGCTTTTTAATACTAAAAATTTCCCAAAAGAACTGGATGCTTCTGATGGATTAGCAGCAGCTGTTTGTCATTTTTATCAAAAAAATCTAAGCTCAGGAAGTAAGCATTATAATAGCTGGAAATCATATATTAATAATAATCCGAACAAAATTATATAAACAAAAAAAGCTGTTCTTTTTATAAACAGCCTTATATCTAATCCTAGTTATTAAAATATTTTTTTTATTTAAATTCTTTTCTTATTCGTTCAGTAATATCACTAAACTCTTCTTGTGATAATTTTAATTTCGGCTTATCAAAATTAATATCCTGCTCACTATTTAAGGGCACTAAATGAATATGAGCATGAGGTACTTCAAGACCTAAAACTGCTACTCCTACTCTTTTGCAAGGAATAGATTTTTCTATAGCTTTTGCGACACGTTTCGAAAAAACACTGAGCCCTTTAAGCAAGTCATCGTCCAAATCAAAAATATAATCAATCTCTTTTTTAGGAATAACCAAGGTGTGACCTTTGGCTAAGGGACTAATATCTAGAAAAGCATAAAACAATTCGTCTTCAGCAATTTTATATGATGGAATCTCTCCTTTTACTATTTTTGTAAATATTGTTGCCATAATAAAATTTTTTTAATTTGAAATTTTGAAAGTTAAAAAATAATATTAGTATTTAAGCAGATGTAATTTCTACTATTTCAAAAGGAATTACACCGGAAGGCACCTTAATTTCGACCACATCACCAACTTTTTTTCCCAACAATCCTTGGGCAACCGGAGTATTTACAGCTAATTTCCCGGATTTTAAATCAGCCTCGCTATCAGAAACAATAATATACTGCATTTCTGCATTATTTCTTGTGTTCTTAATTTTCACTTTAGACAAAAGCTGCACTTTTGAAGTATCAATTTTAGACGCATCAATTAATCGAGCGTTGACGATAATATCTTTCAGTTTAGCTATCTTCATTTCCAACATACCTTGAGCATCTTTTGCAGCATCATATTCAGCATTCTCGGAAATATCGCCCTTATCAATTGCCTCTCCAATTTGTTTTGAAATTGCCGGTCTTTCCACATTTTCCATGCGATACAACTCATCCTTCAACTTTTTCAACCCCTCGGGTGTTAAATACGAAATTTTTCCCATATTTGATAGTATTATTGATAAAATATAAAAACAAAAAAGAATCTCAACATAAAATTGAGACCCTTTCTCTAAAAATTTATGATTTATTTGTCCTATAGACTTATTTTAACTCCTAAAGAATGTGTTCCATCAAACGGATCTGTAGGTCTGTATGAATAATCTATAGAGAATGTTTGACCTTTTTCTTTATTAAATGGAATCTGTACAGATGCACCTGCTGTTGGTCCTGTGTAAGCAGTAGTTCTATCATCTGTATCTAAAATACCTTCTTCATAAACATATCCACCTCTAAGAATTAGGATATCTTTAAAACTATATTGCATTCCAAGATTAATCTGGTCCTTAGTGAATGAGTTAGATGTGAAGTTACCTGCCAAAGTAATCATATGAGTTGTAGCAATATCAATATCGTATGCAAACGCAATTTTAATTAATGAAGGTAACTCAAAATCAGCAGATCTTTGTTCAATTGTCATTGTAGGTCCCTCAGAAGTACTTCCTCTAAAAGACATCCCATCACCGGTGAACTTCATTGTTGGTCCCACATTTTGCATTGTGATACCAAAATGTATTTGTTTACGAGCACCGGTAACATATTGTATACCAGCATCTAAAGCAACACCGGAAGCTGACAAGTTAGAAATTCCTTCGTTTACAACTTTAATTGCAAATCCACCATATATACTGTTTGAAAACTCTTTTGCAAAAGCTAAAGTAATATTTGTATATTGAGGATGAAAGGTACCTAAACCACCATCTGGTAATTCAACAGTAGTAATTGGAATTTCACCAAAATCCATTGACATAACCGCTAAACTCAACACTCCAGAATCTCCCATTTTTTGCGAAAACCCAAAAGCGTTAATATTAATATCTGAACCTTTAAGCCAATTTGTTCTTGTAAAAACTAAATCAGTACCATGTGTAAGTGCAACACCTGCTACATTTACAAAAATAGATTCGAACCCTTTAATACAAGCAACATTTGCACCTCCAAATCCTGAACTTCTAGCCCATGGATTAATAAGAAGCTCTCCTGCTCCTGCTTGTCCTGCTCTTTGTTTATTTCCGGCATATGACGTTGGTATAATCAACGTTAATAATAAAACTAAACCTATAAACTTTATTAATACTTTTTTCATAATTAAGTTTTTATTGTAATTATAATTAGTCATCTATTAAAATGAATTCAAATCAATTGGTCGTAATGCACCAAACCATTTAAGAACTTTCTCGCCAACGCCTTCTACATCAACATGAATAATGTAGACACCACTGGCAATTGATATACTGTAATTGTTTTTTAAGTCCCAATCAATATAAGTTTGTTCACTATCCTTTTTAATTCTTCTTACCAAAGTCCCATTTACTGTGTATATTGAAATTGTACAAGTTTTTGGAAGATTTGTAATTTTAACAATATTATCAAGTTGCGATTTCTCATACTCTGAATAACCATAATATGGGTTTGGTACAACATTAATTTTATCCAGCGAATTTTTAATTGTTGTTAAATCACTCTTTTGAGCACTTAGTTCAGATGTGCTGAATTTAAATACAGGATAATTTTCATTTTCAGGCTCTGCTAAAGCAAATTCTTTAACTCCTACCAGATATGGATTAGCAATCCTCAATTTAATAGTTACATCATTATCAGGTAATTCATCATATGATTTAAATGTAAACTCTTTGTTTGATAACGGAATTGCAGTCCACATGGCATTCATATATATTTGAGATTTTTTTGCTGCATTTCCATACTTTAACTCATGATAAATGTGTTCTCCATAATCGTAAGATGGCATAACATTAGAACCATTTACATTATGTCCCATAATGTAAATATAATGTTTCCCACCAAATAATGGTTGTCCAGATTGACCTGCTGTAGCATAATATAAATCTTCGTAATAATTGCTTGTAGGATTCCATAACATATCTCTACCATTTTCTCCTACCAACCAAGAATCTTCACCGAACATAATATTTAATCTCTCTCCGGTTTCAATATCAATTGCATATCCCGGGAACCAGCTCATACCTGTTTCTCCAATAAAATTTGGATTATTTATATTGGTTGTATCATCTCCTGAACCTACTGCTGCAGCAACTCCATTTTTATCAAGCGACTGAGACGCTCTTAAGTCAAATCTTAATGCATGTCCTTCTGATAAAGTACTTGTGCTTGTACCATCATCATTTTCACACATTTCAACAACAGGACAACGCGTCCATTTAGTTTGGTCTTTTGTTATAACAAGATCAACACTTGAAAGACGGTATTTTGAAAACTGAATTGATGCTGGTAATGATTTAGCATAAACAGGTCCATATTTTGCTTTTGAACAAAGTGCATAAGGAGCCCATGTTCCACCTAAAATCTTCTCATATATTTGCTCATTATCTCTACCAATATAATCATTATTATCAGAATTCTCTTCATCTTTTAATGTTCCTACACGAATCCAATTTTGGGGACTTGCTCCTTCTTCATCAGAAACAAATGATAACCATGCCGGTGTTTCTTTTTCATAAGTAAAAGATGCACTCAAAAATCCGTTGTTTAATGGTTCTTTGTCATTAAGTTTTCCGAACTTAACATCCGGATAGTCTATTTGAGAAATCATTACTGAAATACCCCATTCCGGCAATACTTTTTCATCTTCATATCTTATCCAAGAATCTGAATATACAGTATCAGAAACCCCATTATCTTCTTTAATTATTTTCCATTTAGTATCTAAAATAAGACCAGTTATTCTACTATTGGTTTTATCAGATAAATTATAATAATTGCTTCCTTGGCTCATATTAACAGAATCGGGTTCGAAGCAAATTTTAAAATCAGCATCAGGAACATTTAATGGGTCAATTACCTTAACTTGAATTGGTCCTGCATTCTTTTTATATTTGACAACATCTGCTTTGAAAGGTTTAGAAGTTTTTGACAGAATATTGTCAATTGTTTCATCTGTTAAATCTAGGTAATTATTTCCATTACCCATACCTTCTATTAATTCAATCTCAGGACAGTCGCCGTATTTAGAATTTAAAACCGTTCCATCGTTAGTTTGCTCAATAAAATGAGGTATTGCTTCAACAACTTTTATTGAACCTTTTGCAGCTTTTCGTCCTGCTTTGTATGGTGTTGTTTGAACACCTAATGAAGATGATGTTGTTTGATCATAATGTTTATAATCATTGTATGCATATGCAATAGCTACATAATAATATTTTTTATGATTAACAAGGGCTTTATCACCACTTGCGAAAGCATCATCAGTAATAGTAAATGTGTGAACTATTCCTTCATCAGCTCCATTAACTTCTTCTATAGGAATGTTAGCAGATATTTCTTTATCCCATTCATAATTTATTATTCTTGTAACACCATCTTTAATATCACACTGGAATACTAAACGAGCTAAATCTACATTATGAATATCTGCAATAGAAATATAACTGTTTGCTAACTGGTATACCTGATATCCCTGAAAATCATAATATCTATCTTCAAGAGGAACATCACTAGGGATAAAAGGATCTTTACCGTGATATCTCTCTAAATAATTATTTGAAGCAGGAGAATTCCATATATGGAAAATAAGCTCTTTATCTAATTCAACAACGTCAAGTTCCGGTGCGTCCGGTCCATCAAGTAATTGAAAACAGTTCTCAAATAATTTTTGAGCTTTATCGTCAGCATATCTTACTTCCTCTACAGAAGCCCAAGCACCTCCACTTTGTGCACGAGCCCAAACAGCTCCAATAGTAATATCGTTTACTGCTCCCGGCTCTAAAACGAAAGGACCTGCCGATTGAACAAATCTTCTATCATCCGGTGTATTTCCTTCTGTTTTTTCAGACCAATCTTCTTGAGGAATACCACTAGTACCCCAACCACAAGGGTCTGTGTCGTTAGGAAACATAAAGTCAGCTGGAGCTCCACCTGTTTTATGACCTGTTCCTCCATATTGCAATTTTGTTTTATCTAGCCATATACCTTTAAGATAATTATAATATTCTAATGCTGTATGTGGGTCTCCCATAGATCCTCCACCGTTGTTAAAATATAAGAATCTTCTCATACCCCAACGTTCGTTATCAACTACATTATCACCAAAATTTAGTCCGTTAATGTTACCATTATCTATGTCACCAGGGCCGGCTAATTCTTTTTTTCCTGTAAGAGGATTAACTCTATATCCATTACTACAATCTAAATTTTCAATTTCGTCCCAACTTGAAAGATTATCGTTACCATCAGGATCTTGATAAGGACCTTCAAAAAAGTCAATACCAATGGCAGGGGGTTGTTTTCCATAATTTATAGGACCTTCGGTACCTTGTTCATCTTCATCATCTCCGTTATATAAATATCCGAGTCCCTTATTAACATCACAACCTACATAATCATCTTTTGCATTTCCAAGATCGGCATCAGACCATACTCCAAAATAAGTATCGGTTAAAGTATAAGTTGAACGATTAATAATCTGATAATTATAAAAAGTCATGTTGTTAAGCTCATCATTTGTTGAAAAAGCAAAAGCCTGAGCTCTAAACTCCATTCCAATTGATGCTGCACCTGTTGTTTGGGTATGAATATTACCTTTATCGTTATATACCCACCATAAAGTTTGGTCACCGAATAAAACAGAACTTTGATTTCCTAAATTCTCAGCTCTACGCTCAGGAGCAGTGTTACACTCTTCTTCAGCATCTAAATCATAATATGGATAATCACCATTATATGGATTATAATAACCATCACCATCAACATCTTTAAAAGGAGCAAGATAATAATCATAAGCACCTTCTGATGGTCCGTGAGCAGGCCAATTAATAATTACATCGGGGATAGAATATCCGGGATATTCTATATTTTTTGTTTCAGCATCAGAATTAAACCATGCTCTAAAAGTTGAAACTTCATTTCTAGATATTTTAAAATGTCTGTCATATCTTAGGCAAACATCTGCAGAAACACTTGCAATTCCGTCACCTGTAGAAATAAGAGGACCGGGCCAGTAATCGTTTCCATCGTTACGGTGCATTTGCGCAGCTAAACGCAACTGTCCATTAACGTCAACACCACCTACCCAAATAGCTCCGGCAAACAAAGCCATTTTTCCTGATCCTTTAGGAACTTCATATTTAGCTTTAGAAAGATCCCACCACATATCTCCACCGTTAAGAATTAATGCTCTCACATTATTCAAATCTAGATAAGTCATTGCAGAGGCCGGAACACATCCTGCTGCGTTTATAACTTTTGTTGATTTATCTTTACTACCAGGTCCTTTTTCTGCAAAAGCAAAGCTTGAGATAAAAAAGGCTAAAACTGATAATGTAATAAAATGTTTAATGTTCTTCATTTTTATATATGTTTAATTACATTCAAAATTATTTATTAAAAATTAAGCATTACACCAAGTCTTATTCTTCGTGGCAAGCTATAGCTTGCAGGATTATTAACAATCATTCTATAATAATTAATATAAGCCTCAGGATCGTTTTGAGAATATATTTCTGATTGATTTTTAGCCGATGTTAAGTATCCATTATCGTCAGGATTACCTGTTGTTTCATATACATCAATTATGTTTTCTGTGTCAAGCAAGTTAGAAACATCAACATAAACAGTCATAGATGCATGGTGTTTATTTTCGTCTTCAGCTTTACCAAAAGTTAAATCAAAGTCTTTGTCTATTCTCATATTAATTGTTGTACGCCATGGTTTGTTTGAACCATTAACACTACCAATTAAACTGTTTGAATTAACATCTCTTTTACTATATGGAGTACCCGAACTTGTATTAACAACAACATTAGCACCTGCATTAGCAAAAATATCTTTTCCAAATAATCTTGGTCCATGGTAATCTTTACCATTAGGGAAACGATAATCTACTGTAGCTACAATAGCATTACGGACGTCAAAGTCATAAGGCATCGTTGCACGCAAATTAGGTAAACCTGCAGCTATTAAACCTGCAGCAGTTGTTGAATTTGAACCTGTTCCGTTGGCAAACTGTAATGTATAACTTGCTCTGAAGCTTACATTATTAGTACGTCGCATATCATAAGTTGCAGTAAATCCTTTTACTGTTCCAAAGTCAATATTTCCCCATGTTTTATAATCAACAGGATAAGCACCCATAACATTAATAATCTGAGCCATATCTCTCATTTCTCTATAGAAAGAAGAAAGTTTTAATGAAGATGTTGAACTAATTTTTTGTTGGAAACCTAATTCATAATCAATAGTTTTTTCAGGTTTCAAATCAGGGTTATTCAAATAACCACCTGCATTTTTATATATAAATAAGTAATCAATTGGGTCTAATCTACCATAACCTACTGGTCGTTTAGTAAGCACATCATAATGAGCAAAGAATAAAGCTTCGTCAGAAATAGGGAATGAGAAAGATATACGAGGCATAACAGAAATTTGAGGCTCGTAATCGGTAAACGAATTAAGGAAAGAAGTTCCTCCTACTTTATCATTAGGATCTACCAAATAAGGAGCTATACCAGTTGATGTGTAAATTGTTGTAGGATCGTCTAATTGGATACCTGAAGCATTATACCATGTTGAACCACTACGATAACCAACAATTTCTTTTGGGTCATCAATGTTATCAACATAAACAGCAGCACCTTCGTCAATACCTTGAGGAATTGATGTTCCTTGAATAATACCACGAGGGTCGTTATCTCCAACACTATATGATTCAAACATTAAGAATTTATCTTTTAACACTTTTTGGTTAGCATCATATCTGTCAACACGAAGACCTACATTAAAAATAAGATCGTTAAATGCGAATTTATCTTGAATATAACCTGCAACATAAGTTGGTTGGAATGGTGCCAACTCTCTTTTATATCTAAGATTTCCATAATCGTCTGTATAAGTTGCTGTAAAGAACTCTTCGAAACTAGGATTACTTTCAAGACGATTACCATGGTGGTCATAACCATAATAAGTTACATAATTATTTCCACTATTAAGCAATTCGTCTGCACTAAAATAATTAATAGATAAATCTTCGGGAGTATACGAATCTATATCAACCCATTCTGTTCCTGTTACATCATATCCGTGTTCTTCTCTAAATTTAATATCGAATAATTTTTGTACATTAGAGTTATATATTCTATTATAACTTACTGTATCGTTAAAGATTTTATTTCCTTCTCCATCTAAAACAAAATTACCTGCTTGATCGGTTACATAGCCTACTTGAGGGTTTGTATAATCAAGCTCTAGTATATGGAAATTCATTAAATTGCGAGCAAGAGTCCATAATTCAACGGGACCTAAATTTGTTTTATCACCAATAGAAAAGTATCTGTCTTGGCGTTGTTCAAATTCAAAACCTAATGATATTGCATGGTCTTTAATATCGGCAGAACCGGCAGCTGAAACTCTAAATTGTGCATTGTCAATTTTTGCATATCTGTCATACTGTTCACCCGGACTTGAATATAATTCATAAATAGAATTTGGTTTTTGTCCGTTTAGCACACCACCACCGTTTTGAACCATAACTGAATTTTGGTAATGACCTGCTGTTTGGTTATATAAATTATAGTAACGATCGGTATAGTTAGCAATTTCAGGATTTACCTCTGCACGTGTAAATGAGAACAGAGTGTCAACAAATCCGTTTTGCAACCAACCTGCTAATCCGCTAATACTATCTAAACCATAAGCATATGAATTTATTTTATATGTTTGGAATTGTCCAACGTAACCATAGTCAAAGAAATTGTCTTCATGAGAATCGTCTCCAACTACATAATCGTATTTAGAATAATCGGCTTGAATTGAGTAATAAGCATTTTTTATTACTGAAGCTGATTTTTCGTCTTGAGTTGCATTTGAAAATTTTTGTGTAAATCTTACAAAAGTTCTCCACGTTGTTTCGCTTAATTCGGGGTTGTTTTCCCAGTTAAATAAACTGTTCGCATAACCACTTCTTGAGGTAAAACGATAAGAATGACGATTTACATAATTTAAATTACCACCAATTGTAATGTTTGTGTTTTTTGATGGTTTAATGTCAAATTTTCCTGAGATATTAGCTCCATATTTTCCAACATTTTGTCGTGTAGTAATTTTTTCAAAGCTGTTTTTTCGCAAATAGTCTGCGGTTAGTGTTGTAACGTCGCCAGTAGCCGAAGGAATAATTGGATTGTTTATAACGCTATCGAGAACATCGTCTTTTACTTTCCACATTCCTATTGCTGATGGGTTATCGTCTTCAACATAAGTAATTTCACCAGACAAGAAAAATCCTGCAATAGGAGTTTTTGTTACTTTAGTTGCATCGTTAGGGTCAACAGTTTTTTTAGACAATAAAGGACCTGATAAGTTCAGACCTATAAGATTATCGTTAAAATCATCTAAATATTTTGAGGTAGTAAACTCTATTCCACCAAACATTGTTCGAGAAGGTCCTTTTGTTGTAATACTAATAATACCACCTGTAGCATCGCCGTATTTGGCATCTAAACCACCGGTAACAACAGCAACCTGCTCAATAGCTGCTTTAGGTAAACTCTTAGAACCACGAACTTTTACACCATCGATATAATAAGTTGTAGCTTCTTGACGAGCCCCTCTAACACTTTTAATTACACCGTCTTCCTGAAATACACCACCAACTGTTGATGCAACAGACTCCGCTGAACGACCTGACATTTTTGCAATATCTTCGGAAGTAACAGTTCCTCCTGTTTGTGTATTATCTTTACTGATTAAAGGTACTTTATAGTCAACTACAACTACCTCATCAAGCTGTTCACTTGAAGCTTCTAAAAGAAGATTGAGAAATCTAATTTTATCAGAATAAATAACAACACCATTCATTTGTAACTTTGAGTAACCTACATAAGATGCTTTTACAACAAATTTACCAGCAGGAATAGGTTTAATTGTATAGTTACCATCAAAATCGGAAGTTCCTCCACCTACCATGTTCCCGTTTAATTCAACAACTACATTGGCAAAAGGAATTGGTTCCTTGGTTTTTTTGTCAATAACCTTACCCTTTAATGCTCCTGTTTGGGCAAATAACCCAACAGAGAAAAAGGAAACAAAAATAATAAGAAGTAATTTTCTAATCATAGTAAATTATTTTTGAAATAAATGAAAAATTTTTCTTTAAAAAATAAAGTTGTAAATATATGTATTTATATACAATATTTCCAAAAATTAAGACTGTATTTTGTCAGTTTTATTTATGTTTTAAAACTGTCTCTTTTTTAAAATCTCAGTATACACAATTGCTTGAGGCAAATCAAAATCTTCTAATATGTCAAAATCCTGATCGGCATCTTCTTCTATGTGTATGTCATTAAAATTATTATCTTTATTAAAATTTATATTGTTTGGTTTCTGTTTATGTTTTGGTTTTGTCTTTATATCTTCTTTTGATTTAAGTTCTTCTTTATTTTCAATTTTTTCTTCAAAACTTTCAGAAAAATCATCAGAAAAAATTTCTGAAAATAAATTTGAAGATGTTTGATTGTTTATATCCCCCGAGACAGTTTCTTTTTTATCATTTTCTTTTTTCTTTTTTATTATACTGAAAAAAAGTGAAGCAATAATAACTATTATATATAGTATGTTATCGGTACCGATTTTCATCTTTTTAAATTTTTATCTACAAAAATATACATATATATACAGTTTTTCTAATTTTTATTTGTTTTTTTTCGTTTTAAAAAAAACAAATGAATTATTAATCTTCTAAAAAAAAGGACTTTCTCCCGAAAAAAGGGCTTTATTAGGTCTCTTCTTTCTCTTTTCTTTTAAATACATTTTTATATTTAAAATACATTCGCTCAAAAAAATTATATCGCGGCTTTTTTTTGTTATATCTATCTGCCTTATGTTTTGAACATTTCATTCGTTCTTGTACTTTTTTTGTTTGTTTCTTCTCCTTATATTTTTCTACATCTTTTTTTTGTTGCTTCTCGTGACGATTCTTTTTATTCTGGGCTTTCCAATTTGCCATACTTATTTTAAATTGTTCTATTCTGTGTTTTAAATTAACTCTTCGATTTTTCACTTTCGATTTATTATCTACGGAATATCTTTGCTGTGGGTATATAAATAGTGGCAACAAAAGTATGGTGTTTAGTAGTATAGTTTTTTTTATAAATATTTTCATTAGTTTTGCAAAAAACAATAAAGAGAAAAAATGAACAATATACCTAAGACAACAAAATTAAATCTTTTTTTGGTAATATTTATAGTTTCAATTTTGTTTATTAGATGTGACAAGCAAGAATATATACCTAATACTTATGTTAATTTTAATATAAATCTTGACGACCCTGTGTATCTTGATTTAACAGTAATAGGCAATCATGTTTTTTTGAAAAATGCAGGTGTTAACGGCATAGTAGTATACCGCTCGGGGCCTAATGAGTTTAAAGCTTACGATAGAACTTGCACTTACTTACCCGAGAAGAACTGCGCTGTTGTAGATGATAATAATTCAACCGTGTTGGTGAAATGTCCTTGTTGCGGGTCAAAATTTAGTTTGGATTATGGCTACGCAACCGAAGGCGAAGCTACCAGACCTTTAAAAGAATATAACACAAATTTTGATGGAACATTTTTACATGTTTATAATTAACCCAGAAAATTCATTAATTTTCTACGATTAAGTAATACCAACAAATTTGGGAATTTCATTAACCCCAAATTTGGGTATTACTAAATCGGGGTTTCCCGCTTTGCTCCCCACTATCTAT